>DRJH01000265.1 GCA_011052285.1 Gammaproteobacteria bacterium | reverse complement strand
CTTCGCCAACTTACCACGAGCGGTTTTGAAAGCACCCAAGGTCTATTTTTTCGATGTCGGCGATGTGATCGGTGAAGAAGGTGCAAGGTTTGAAAACCTGGTGGCAGCGGCCCTTCTCAAGCGACTACATTTTATTGAAGACCACGACGGCTATCGCTGCGAGCTTCGCTACATCCGGGATAAAGAAGGGCGTGAAGTTGATTTCGCAACCTTACCTTTTATACCTTTGCTTACTCGGCTATGACCTATGCCGGGTTTTCTGCTCATACAGCCCGCCACTGCGGGTTTCTAAAAAGGCATGCAACGGGGTATCTTCCTGCTTCAAAAAACCCCGAGCCGGTAACTGGCCCTTACTCACCATTTCAATGATGGCGCTGACCGAAGCCGAGGTGGTCCAGGCGATGGCGGTTCTGCGAACACCACCGATCTCGCGCGGATAATAGGCCCGGACATATTCGCGGCGTAATTCCCGGCCCTCAATCTCGCCCTCTGCCGAGGCATGCAGATACACCACATCTTCATCCACCGGAGGTTTGGCGTGGGTGAGTATTTTACCGGCCTGCTCCCGGTCTTCTCTAAGCAGCAGCTCATGGAAGAAAAAATTCATCAGTTCGACATGGCCGGGATAACGCATGGTTTTGTAATCGAGATTCTGTACCCGGTCGGCAAAGGTCTCACAGAGTGTGCCCAAACCGCCTGACGTGGTAAATGCCTCCAGCTTGACACCCTGAATATAGAGGGTTTCGATCCATTCCATGGGTGACACCCATTTGTGCTGGCTATTCTCGATGACTTCGCAATCGTTGAGATATTCATTCACCACCCCTGCCGGTGACCAGTTAAAGGCATAGCCGAGCAGCCCGGTCGGGTTCTGCGGCAGTGCGCCGACGCGTAGCTTGATGGCACGAATGGACTCGAATTGATTCGCCAGGTGGGCGCCGACAATACCGATAAAGCCCGGGGCCAAACCACATTGCGGCGCCATCACACCCTGAGATGTCTGACTCAGTTCACGAATACCACGGGTTGTGCCCACATCTTCGGTGAGGTCGAAATAATGCATGCCCAGGGCATGGGCGACGGTGGCAACGCCGACATTCAGATGATAAGGCAAACAGGACAACACAGCATCGAAGCCCTGCAAGTTGCCCTGCAAATCCTCAGCACTGGCCACATCACAGCGGCGTATGGCATAGGGATGCTGTTGATGCAGCTCCCGGTTATCAAATCCGGTCACGGTGAATCCGGCTTCCTGCAGCAACAATCCTGCCAGTGCCCCGACCTTGCCAAGTCCGAGCACAGCGATGGAATTAATGGTCATATCATGCATCCTCAATGGTAAATTCGATACCCTGTGCCAGCGGTAGATCTCGTGAATAATTGATGGTGTTGGTTTGCCGGCGCATATACCCCTTCCAGGCATCCGAGCCGGATTCCCGGCCACCACCAGTGGCCTTTTCACCACCAAATGCACCGCCAATCTCGGCACCGGAGGGGCCGATATTGACATTTGCAATACCACAATCAGAACCACAAGCTGACAGAAAATATTCGGTCTCGCGTATATCGGTGGAAAAAATTGCCGAAGACAGGCCCTGTGACACATCATTTTGCAGGGCAATCGCCTGATCCAGATCCTGATACCGGAGCACGTAAAGAATGGGCGCAAAGGTCTCCTGCTGGATGATGGCAGTGTGAGTGGGCATTTCCACGATGGCCGGTTGTACATAACAGGCCGCTGCACAGTTATCCGCGTACAAACGTTCACCTCCGGTGATATGACCGCCCTGCTCTTTTGCTGTATGCAGTGCCTGCTGCATGGTATCAAGAGCCTGATAGTCAATCAAGGGACCTACCAGGATGTCCTCCTGCAATGGATCGCCCACCGGTAGATCGGCATACGCTTTTTTCAGCCTGGGCAGCAGGCTGTCGTAAATGCTGTCGTGTACGAACAACCGCCGCAGGGAAGTACAGCGCTGGCCGGCAGTACCGACTGCGGCGAACACGATGGCCCGCAACGCCATCTCCAGATCAGCGGAAGGTGCCACAATCATGGCATTATTGCCCCCGAGCTCAAGGATACTGCGACCGAAGCGCTGGGCTATCCGCGGCCCGATGGCACGACCCATGGCCGTGGAGCCGGTGGCAGAGATGATGGGCACAGCCTCACTCTCCACCAGCACCGTACCGGCTTCACGCTCCCCGATGACCACTTGCAGCAAATGCTCGGGAGCCTCCCCAAAATCAGCCACAGCCTGTTCAAAAATAACCTTTGTTGCCAGGGCACTTAGCGGCGCTTTTTCTGACGGTTTCCAGAGCACCGGATTACCACAAACCAGCGCCAGTGCGGCATTCCAGGCCCAGGGAGCAACCGGAAAATTGAACGCCGTGATGACAGCACAAGGGCCCATGGGATGCCAGCTTTCCCGCATGCTGTGACCGGGACGCTCGGAGACAATGGTCAGACCATGCAGCTGCCGGGATAATCCCACGGCCAGATCACAGATATCGATCATCTCCTGTACTTCGCCCAGGCCCTCCTGATAGATCTTGCCACACTCCAGTGTTACCAATCGTCCCAGTGCTTCCTTGCTGGCACGCAGTCGCAAACCCAGCAAACGAACCAATTCACCACGCCGTGGCGCGGGCACCTGACGCCAGCACAAAAAAGCCTCAGCGGCAGCCGCAATTTGTGCCTCAACATCCGTTGCTACATCTACCTGCAACCGAGCCAGTTCAGAGCCGTCGATCGGTGTCCTGACAGACAGGCTACCCGCAGTCAAGACCGCATCGGTTAAGCCTGCTCCGTGTAATATTTGCGTGTAATTCATAATAGTACTCTCATGTAAAGTTTGCGGCTGCTAAGAGATAGGCCGCATTTTCCGAAACGCCACCCACCATAGCAGCGCCGCCAGTACTGTAAATGCTATTTGGCCGAAAACAAAACGACCGAGACTGTCTTTTAAAAACGGCACCACCAAACTGGCAACCAACGCGCTGCTGCTCATTTGCAAAAAACTCTGTAACGCAGAAGCCATACCCCGGCGCCGCGGAAAACAGTCCAGGGCTAAAATGGACAATCCCGGCAATGCCATGGCAATACCCACAGCATACACGACCAATGGCCCGATCACCGTCAGTAAATATGCCGGTAGCCATAGCACCTGCAACAGGTTCAGTACGCAGGCAACCGCCAAAACCCCGAAGGCCACATGGACAATCTTTTGTGACGACCAGCGATGAGTGAGTCTGCCGGTAACATACGCTCCGAACATCAATCCAGCCACCATGGGCACAAACTGAAAACCAAAATCTCCACTACCCAGTCCCAAAAAATCGAACAATATCGTGGGTGCTCCGGCGATATAGAGAAACAGACCACTAAAGGCAATGGATAGTGCCAGAATCAGGGCCATAAATTGCCAATGCCTGAGCAATTGCCGGTAACCCGCCAGCAGTGTCGAAAGCTGCAACGATTGACGATCTGACGATGGTAAAGTTTCGGGGATTACTGTATACACCATTACCATGGTCAGCACGGCATAAAGCGCCAAAAAATAAAATACACTGCGCCAACCGAGTCCGGATTCCAAAACACCACCGATAATTGGAGCTATGGCGGGGGCGACGGCAAATAATATCATCACCTGAGACATTGCGCGGTGTGCCAACCTGCTTTCAAAGCTGTCTCGTATCATGGCCCTGCCGGCCACCAAGCCCCCGCCGGCTCCGAGACCCTGAATCGTTCTGGCCAATAGTAATTGACTGAAACTGGTCGTCATAGCACAGGCCAACGAGGCCAGCAAATAAAGACTAAGTGACCATAAAACCACTCGTCTGCGGCCAAAACGATCGGCCAGAGGCCCCCAGAACAAGGTTGAGACCGCAAAGGCCATTAAATAAAAACCCAAGCTTTGACTGAGCAATTCGCGGCTGACCGAAAAGGTGAATTCTATGGCCTTGAACGAGGGTAGATAGGTATCGATACTGAAGGGGCCAACCATTGACAATAAGGCCACAACCGGTACCAGCCAGGCCGAATGACTCGGTTTTTGTGGCCTCATACCCATACTTCACAACAATAGCGATGAGAACGGCCCAGGTGCTGAAGGTCGTTACTCTGCCTTATGGTTAGACCCATTCGGGGTGCGTAGCTGATGGTGTGCTAACAATGGGCCGCTTGGGATCACGTATCCACTCACTCCAGGATCCCGGATAGAGTTTGGATCCGCTCAGGCCGGCCAATTCCATGGCAAAAAGGTTATGACAGGCGGTCACCCCCGAGCCACAGGTATGAACGACCTG
>DRJH01000264.1 GCA_011052285.1 Gammaproteobacteria bacterium | reverse complement strand
CCACATAATTCCAAGTAGCGCAGCCATACACTCAATGCCAAGATGGCCATTTGACGGCCGGCATCATTGACGTAGTATTCGGTGGCAACCTGGTAGCCGGTGGCTTTGAGCAGGCGCGCCAGCGTATCCCCGTAGGCGGCACCGCGGCCATGGCCGACATGTAATGGCCCGGTTGGGTTGGCGGACACGAACTCCACCATGACCGCTTGGCCCTTGCCATGGTTATTGTGGCCATAGTATTCGGCACCGTCCAGGATCTGATCGATAACGGTGAATTGAGCTCCTGTTTCGAGAAAGAAATTGATAAACCCGGGGCCGGCAATGTCCGTTTTTTGTAACCAGCTGACTACGGGGAGTGATGTCACAATCTGTTCGGCCAACTGCCGGGGGGGAAGACTTGCAGTGCCTGCCAATGTCAGCGCGATATTGCTGGAAAAGGTACCGTGTTTTGGGGATTTGCTGTTTTCGACCCTGACGGTCAATGGGCAGTCCGCTGCCAGCGTTCCCTGCTGTTGCAGGGCTTGCAATGCTTGTTTGACCAGCTCAGCTAAGGCCTGCTTCACAAATTTGCTCCTGATTATCGATGGAGCAGGGATTCTAACGTACGGATCGCGATCTGGTGCATAAAATAGTGCGTTTTTCTGTGCTGCCCAGTGCGGATAAGTGGCCACAGTGTAGAACGATATTGTGTAGAAAGGAAGTCGGTACAGTGAGGAAGCTGGTATCATGTTGCCCCGTCAGGCTTGCGCCTGAGAGTGCTCGCCATCCCGTCCCAGGTATTTTCATGAATCATTGGCCCTCCTGTCTGAACCTGTTACAGCAGCAACTGAGTGACCAGCAGTACCAAACCTATCTTGCCCCATTGCAGGCCCAGGAAAGTGCAACAGGCATTCGCTTGTTAGCTCCGAATCAATATGTTAGCCAGCAGCTGCAGTCAGAATTTCTGTCCTTGATTCAGGCAGTTTTCCAGCAACTTGGACTGCAACATCTTGCCCTGGAGATCGGTGTTGGCAGTCTTGCTCCGGCGTCTGCATCCGTGTTACCTCCAAAATATTCGCAGTCGGTCCCCTTTGATTCCAAGTTGAGCGATGCCTACACCTTTTCCAGCCATGTCGAAGGCAAGTCCAATAAGATGGCCAGGGCGGCATCTGAACAAGTAGCCAACAATCCTGGTACTGCGTATAACCCGTTATTTATCTATGGCGGAACAGGCTTGGGAAAAACCCATTTAATGCAGGCTGTCGGCAACCTGATTATGCAGCACAAATCCGAGGCTCAGGTTCTGTATGCTCGTTCGGAAAATTTTGTTTCCGATATGGTCTCGGCGATCCATCACAATACCATGGCTGATTTCAAGAAACGTTACCGCAACCTGAATGCCTTGTTGATCGATGATATCCAGTTTTTTTCCAACAAGGCTGGGTTTCAGGAGGAATTTTTTCATACCTTCAATGCACTATTGGAAAACAACAGGCAGGTGATTATTACCTGTGACCGTTTCTACAAGGATATCGAGGGCATAGAGGAGCGGCTGATTTCACGTTTTGGCAGCGGCTTGACTGTGGTGGTCGATCCCCCGGAGTTGGAAACCCGGGTTGCTATATTGTTCAGCAAGGCGAGTCGTGCCGGAGTTGAGCTGCCCGATGAAGTGGCCTTTTTTGTGGCTCGACAGGTGCGTTCCAATGTTCGCGAGCTCGAAGGGGCATTGAACCGGATTATGGCCAATGCCCATTTTACCGGTGAACCCATTGACTTGGAACTGGCCCATTATGCCTTACGTGACCTGCTCGGCTTTCAGGAACGACAGGTCAGTGTCAATAATATCCAGAAAAAAGTAGCCGAGTATTTCGGTGTGCGGGTTTCCGATCTGCTTTCGAAACGGCGCAGCCGCAACATCACCCGGCCACGCCAGGTGGCGATGGCGTTGGCCAAGGAATTGACCAACGACAGCCTGCCTTCGATTGGTGATGCCTTTGGCGGCCGCGACCACACCACCGTACTGCATGCTTGCCGTAAGATCGAATCACTGCGTGCCGAGAGCGAGCAAATGAATGCGGACTACACCACCTTGCTCAGGATGTTGAGCAACTAAAACGAGGCAAAATACCGATCGGGAGAAGGTTATTTATAGGGATCAGCGGCATCGCGCAGGCCGTCACCGAAGAAATTAAAAGCCAGAATCAGGATGATAACGGGCAGTACCGGTAGCATCAGCCAGGGATACAGGGCCACGACGTTGATGTTCTGGGCTTCATTGAGCAACACCCCCCAACTGGTGACCGGTGGACGTAGACCGAGCCCGAGAAAGCTTAGTGCTGTTTCTCCGAGCACCATGGCAGGGATGGACAAGGTGGCCGAGGCAATCATATGGCTCATGAATCCGGGCAATAAGTGCCGGGCGATGACCCGCCGCGGACGGGCACCCATCAGTTCAGCCGCGATACAATAATCCTCTTCACGCAATGACAGCAACTTGGAGCGCACTGCACGGGCCAGGCTGGTCCAGTCCAGCAGTGCCAGGATCATGGTAATGCCGAAAAATACCAGGATCGGGCTCCAGTTCACCGGCAGTATGGCAGACAGGGCCATCCACAATGGCAGTTCCGGGAAGGAGCGGAACATTTCAATAATGCGCTGAATCACGATATCGGTAAGACCGCCGTAATAACCGGCAATGCCCCCGATCACAAGGCCCAGGGCAAAACTGATGGTCAGGCCAAGCAGGCCGATGGTCAGTGAAATGCGGGCTCCGTAAATTATTCTTGAGAGCATATCCCGGCCCAGCCGATCGGTACCGAGCAGAAACACCTGGCCCCTTTCGGCAGGGCAGAACACATGCAGATCACTCTCGACCAGGCCCCAAAAGGTATACCGGTCGCCGCGGCAGAAAAAGCGCAATGGCTGCACATCCTGGCGATTTGGGGTGTACTCACGTTTCAGGTTCTGCATGTTGAGACGATAGTTCCAGCCGTAGACAAATGGGCCGATAAAGCGCCCTTCATGAAATAAATGCAGCGGCTGTGGTGGTGCATAGATGTAATCGGTATGTCGACTGTGTAGGTTATACGGTGCCAGGACTTCACTGAGCAGGGTCGAGCCGTAAAATAATAGCAAAATGGCTGCCGAGATCACGGCTACTTTATGCCGCTTGAGCTTCCACCACATCAGCTGCCACTGCGAAGCGAGGAAATAACGCTCCTGCGCGGCATCCATTTTCTCGATCTGTGCAGTATCGAATGGCTCGTCGGTAACAAAATGGGCCAGCTGTCGTGGGCTCATCGCTGATGCCCTCCCTGTAGTCGAATCCTGGGGTCGAGCAGGGTCAGCGCCAGATCGGACACCAGTACGCCCACAACGGTTAGTGTGGACAGAAACATCAGAAAGGAACCGGCCAGATACATGTCCTGGCTTTGCAGCGCATTGAGCATCATTGGCCCCGTAGTGGGCAGAGACAGCACCACCGCAGTGATCTCGGCACCGGAGATAATGCTTGGCAAAACGGCGCCGATGTCGGCAATAAAAAAGTTCAGGGCCAGGCGTAACGGGTATTTGAGAATCAGTTTGGCCCGTGGCAGACCCTTGGCACGGGCGGTAATGACATACTGCTTTTGCAATTCATCGAGCAGGTTGGCTCGTAGTCGACGGATCATGCCGGCAGTCCCGGACGTGCCGATGACTACCACGGGAATCCACAGATGCTGGAGCACCGAACTGAGCTTGTCCCAACTCCAGGGCTGACCGATGTATTGTTCGGCCATCAGGCCCCCGATCGAGGTGCCAAAATAGACATTGGCAAAGTACAGCATTACCAGGGCGAGCAGGAAGTTCGGGGTGGCCAGACCGAGGAAGCCGAGGAAAGTCAGGCCATAATCCCCCCAGCTGTATTGATGGGTGGCCGAATAAATGCCGATGGGGAAAGCGATCAGCCAGGTAAAAAAAATGGTCGCGACCGAGACCAGCACCGTAAGCTGCATGCGGTTGCCAACCACCTTGGACACTGGCATGTCAAATTCGAAGGAATAGCCGAAATCGCCCTGCAGGATGCCACCTAGCCAGTGCACATATTGCTGGACGAGAGGTTTGTCGAGACCGTATTGCTGGCGCAGGAAGGCGATTTTGTCCTTGTCCACCGATTCGCCCTGAGATTCGAGTTCAGCAATATAGCTTTCCAGGTAATCGCCGGGTGGGGCCTGGATAATGGCAAAGGTGACCATGCTGATGACCAACAGGGTAGGGATCATCAACAGCACCCGTTTGATAATATAGTGCAGCATCACCCCTCTCCCTGTATGTTCTTTGTGGTCACAGTGGGTGGCCTGTCGAACCAGAAAGTATCCGGTTTATAGAGACCAAAGTAGGCACCCGGAGCCCAGCTGAACAATCCTTCGACCGGTACATTGCGCAAATCGTCATTGACAACCACAGGTTGTGGCACTCCGCGGACGATGCCGATGGTGAAGACCTGAGCAGCGTAGATGGTCAGCATTTGTTGCCAGATTTTTTTTCGCTGTACCCGATCGGTGGTCTTACGCCATTGCTGATTCAATGCCTGCAGGCGGGCAGCAGCTGGCAAATCCACGGCCTCGCCAGCTTTGCCACCGGTTTCATAGTACTGGCCCCACTTGGGCCATTGCAGTTGATTCTGAGCGGTTGGGGCCAGTTCCTCGGGACTGGTATCGGCATTGGGCAGGGCGTTATCGAGGCCGGACCAGACCGACATCATAGCGCTGCCGGAAAATACCCGCTCCCGAAATACCTCACGTTGCGACGGTTTGATAAAGAGCTTGATGCCCACCTGTCGCCAACTGTCGGTGACCAGTTCCAGAACATCGGTTTCCTCGGTACTCTCGCCAGATGTCTGCAGAATAATCTCCAGCGGCCGGCCATCGGGTAGCAGGCGGATACCGCGGTCATCGTGGTGGGTAAGGCCAATTTCATCCAGCAGTTGATTGGCTTTTTTCAGATCAAAGCGGGCATAGGCCTGCTGGTAGGCCGGGCGGTATAACGGGGACTGCGGCAGTACGGTATTGGCGGACTCCTGGGCCAGGCCGAAGTAGATGACCTGATTGATTTCGTGGCGGTTGATGGCCAGTGACAAGGCCCGGCGGAAGCGCACATCGCGTACCAAATGTCGCCACACCGGGTCGGAGCTGCTCAGATTGGGTAACAGCGCCACTTGTGCGCCGAGGGCCTTGCGCCATAGCCGGACATGGAAATGATTGCGCCGTTCGGCGGCTTTGAGGAAGGTGTAATTGTCCAGTCGCAGATAGCGGGCCTGCAGATCGGAGGCCCCGGCACCGGTCTTGGTCGGCGTTAAAGACGGGCTGCTGATGCTGATCGTGACCCGGTCGATATAGGGCAACTGCCGGTGGTTGACGTCAACACGATGAAAATAGGGATTGCGGACAAAGACAAAGTATTCCGAAGGGGGGCGGGTGGTATTCACCCATGGCTGCAGCGTGGGCAGATCCGGGTTGCTGAATTTATACATCCGGTCTTTGCGGTGGTGTAATCCGGCCCAGTTGCGGGTGCCGGCCGCCTTGACTTTTTTTGCCAGAGTGGCGGCATCGGTATAACGGGGATGGAACTGTTTTAGGTAATGGCCCGGGCGGTAGATAAAAAGTGGTCGTGCTGCCGCTAGTGCCGGTAGGAAATAGGGGTTGGGACGGCTCCAGTGGTAGCGTACGGTGTACAGATCGGGAAAGGTGACTGTCGGGTATTCACCATCGATTTTCAGAACCCGCGGCGGGCCAAAGGGATATAAATCCTTGTTGTTGGCCACGTCTTCCCAGAAATAACGAAAAGCCTCGCTGGTAAAGGGTTGCCCATCTGACCAGCGATGGCCGGGCCGCAGATGGAAGGTAAAGGTTTTGTTGTCTTTGACCTCGACGCTTTGCACCAGGTCGGGAGCCAACTCGAAGTTTTCCTCCATGGTAACCAGCCGGGCATAGCCATAGATCACTAATCTGCGGATATCCTTGGCCTTACCCATCAGCAGTCGCAGGGTGCCGCCGTAGCGGCCCGGTTGTTTATTCTTCCCGTTCATGACAATAAGGCGTGGCTGGTGGGGTAATCGTTGTGCGATTGGTGGTAGCGTACCGGCCTTGACCCGGGCCTGCAGCACCGGGGGTTCGAGATAGTGGACCTGTGCGGTGGCGATTTGCCAGGTAGTCACCAGTGGTGTCGCAAGCAGCAGGGCAGCGAGCCTGTGCAGCTTCATGCTTGGGCCCGTTGTGGTACGGAATCACTCACCTGGCGTACCCAGTGTTGCGGTTCCACTTCCTGCAGCATCGTCTTCTGCCCGGGGTTGACGGTATAGGGTGCAGGCCAGGACTGTGGTTTGGAGGCCCGTCCATCCATGATGCGATGGAAATCCAGAGGTTGTGTCAAGTCGGGAATCGGTACTGCACTCAGTAGTGCCTGGGTGTAAGGATGCAGAGGTTTGGCAAACAGCTGTTCACGGCTGGCAATTTCGACCAGTTGGCCCTGGCACATCACGGCGATGCGTTGTGCCACATAATGGATTACCGCCAGATTGTGGGAGATGAACAAATAACTCAAGCCCAATTCCTGCTGCAAATCCTTGAGTAGATTCAGAATTTGTGCCTGGATTGAGACATCCAGGGCCGAAACCGGTTCGTCACAGATAATCAGTTCCGGTTTTAAGGCCAGTGCCCGGGCAATACCGATGCGCTGCCGCTGGCCACCGGAAAAACTGTGCGGATAGCGACGCAGGTAACGCGGGTCCAGGCCAACCATATGCATTAGCGACTTGGCCATTTCAGCGTGGTAGGCCTTGTCACCGATTTTGTGAATGACCAGCGGTTCGCGGATCAGATCAAATACGGTCATGCGCGGATTCAGCGAGCTGAATGGGTCCTGAAAGATCAGTTGCATGCAGCGGCGCAGGCGCAACAACTCACGGTTATCGAGGGCATAAATATCCCGCTGCTGACCGTGGTCATTGTAGAGCACCGAGCCCTGGTCCGGCTTCAGGGCGCGCATCAGCATTTTGCTTAATGTGGTTTTCCCACAACCACTTTCACCGACCAGGCCGAAGCTCTCACCGCGGGCAATCTTAAAACTGACATCAATGACTGCCGGGTTGGCTTTGGCAGCACGCCGAAACCAACCCTGCTGATGGGCATAAAAGGTTTTGTACAGTCCTGTAACCTGGAGATGCGGGAGTGAGTTTTGCGCCTCTGACCTGGGGTCATGATCCTGTTTTAATGCATGGATGTCGTAGTCGATCGGGTGTACCGATTGTAATCGCTGTTCCGGCCCGATATCCAGACGGGGGACTGCAGCGAACAGGGCCTTGAGATAGGGATGAGAGGGGGTGGTAAACAGGGCTTTGAGGGTACCTCGCTCCAGGATTTGTCCTTGATACATAACGACCACTTCATCAGCAAGATTGGCAACAACCCCCAGGTCATGGGTGATCAACAGCACGGCCATATTGAGTTCGGCCTGCAGTTTTTTGAGCAACATCAGGATTTGTGCCTGGATCGACACATCCAGTGCAGTAGTTGGCTCGTCGGCGATCAACAATGCCGGTCGGCAGACCAGGGCCATGGCCAGCATGGCACGCTGGCGCATGCCACCGGACAATTCGAAGGAATAGGTTTTCATAGCCCGGTCTGGGTCCGGGAAGCCAACCATATCGAGCATGTCCCGGGTCAGCTGCAGACCTTGTTGGTGCGCGATCTCTCGATGTAGAAACAGTGCCTCACTAACCTGATCACCGATGGTGTGGACCGGGGACAGGGACACCATCGGTTCCTGGAAAATCATCGAGATCTGGCCGCCACGGATATCCTGCATGGCCCGACTGTCCTGTGGCAGCGCGGCAATATCCAGTATTTTCTGGTTATTATTGGCAAACTGGATCTGGCCGCCGGTGATGTGGGCGTTGTCCGGCAGCAAGCCCATGATGGCCTGTGCAGTTACTGATTTTCCTGACCCTGATTCGCCCACCAAGGCCACGGTTTGTCCGGGTGGAATATCGAAACTGACCCCACGCAAGGCCTGTAGTTTGCTATTGTGAATAGCAAACTCCACGTGCAAATCATCAATAGCCAGTAATGGGTCCATCCGTTCCTCCCTGTGGGCCGATCTGCTACCTTAGCACGGATTACCAGTATTTCGACAGCAGCTGGTAATAGGAGCTGCCGTTTGTTCGATTTGGGAAACTGTTCGAGAATAGAAGAGCCTGCTACAAAAAATGACGACTTCTAACTCTCGGACAGGCTCCTAGCGGCTACCAATCGGTGTGGGTGTGGCCAGTGCAATGCTACGGTCTTGCAACAGCCGGCGTAGGCGATCGGGGTAATCGGTAATGATCATATTCGGTCCCAGGTCAAGCATTCGTTGTTGATCCACTTCGCGATTGACCGACCAGACCGCCAGCCGTAACCCTTTGGCATGCGTTCGTGCGATAAGTTCCCCATTAATGTCGCCGAAATAAGGTGCCCAGTAGCTGCCACCGGCTTGATGCACCCATTCCGGCAGGTCGATAGTGTGGCTTTTTTTGAGGCCGGCAAGCCAGGGTGAGTTGCAATTGCGCGCGGCCTCGACACTGTTAAACCAGGGTTGTTGCACACTCAGGTAGCCGGTTGGAATGCCTGGTGCAAGATGTTGGACCCGCTGCAGGGCGCGCCAGTCGAAACTTTGCAGCAAACTGCGCCGGTCGATACCGAGCAGGTAGATCTCCTCCAGCAGGCGATCCACATAGGCTTCTACCGGCCAGCTTTCCCAGGGTGTCAGAGGTGAGGTTTTGATTTCGATATTAAACAATACTGTGCTATTTTTAGCCTTGTGAACCAGTGCGACCAGTTCACGCAGTTCGGGGATCCAGGCACCATCCACGGCCTGTTGCTGTGGCCAGTCACGGGCATAGTCACTGTCAGGATCCAGTCGGCCACAGTCCAGTGTCTGCAGATCGTGCAGGGTCATATCGGCTATCCGGGTTGTACCATCTGGATAGCGTTGGCCATCGGGCCTGCGGAGCAGTGCTGGATTCAGCAATCGATCATGTGCGATCACCACTTTTTGGTCGGCCGTAATCGCAATATCCAGCTCCAGCGCATCAACCCCGATCGATAGCGCGGTAGCAAACGCCGGCAGGGTATTTTCCGGGCGTAAGCCACGTGCACCACGGTGGCCGTGAATTGCTATGTAGGGAATAGATTCCATCGTGCTTGATCAGGGTTGTGGGAGAGTGATGATTGTAAATGAAGTGTTCAGCAATGGTATAGTGTAGGTTACCGATGGACAGACAGAACCGGAGTGATCTGTGGGGGTATATGAGGTAGGTCATTTGATTGTGCAGGCCCGGCAGTTGGCACGTGACTACTACCAATCAACAGGCAAATCCTTGCCGGGCATCAGTGCCGAATTGGCCCGTTATGATGCAGCTAGCCAACTGAATCTGGTGCTGACGGAGGATCCCAATTGCGGTTACGATGCACTCAGTCGTGAACAGCCCGCACAGCGCTTGCAAATTCGTGGGCGGGTTATTTTTGACCCTGAGAAGGTTAATCAGCGGGTTGGCCAATTGCGTCTGCAAAAACCTTGGGATGGGGCCGTACTGGTGTTGATGGATCCGTTGTTCGAAGCTACAGAAATGTTTATTGCCGTGCGTCAGGTCATCGAGGAGGCGGCTGCGGAGACCTCGGCAAAGCGGCGCGCCAAAGGGGTATTGTCCGTGAGTAAATTTCGCCGCCTGGGACGACTGGTGTGGAGTCGGGAAACCGGCCGTATTGATGGCTCCATCTGGTGCCCGGATGGTGAGTCAAGTCCAGAGAGGGTGGGTCGGTGAGAGGGGAAATGGGAGTCCGGGCGGTGCAAGAACTGACTACAACAGGGGGGAGGGGTGAATGATTCGGTTTCGTCCTGACGGTAGCCTCGACTGGCTGCACAACCTGGCGAAGCTGGGACGTAGCCGTGGCTATTGGTTGACGCTGTTGTTATTTGCCCTGATCAGTGAAGGAGGTGCACTGTACTACCAGTATGTGCTGGAATATGAACCCTGTGTGCTCTGTATCCAGGTGCGGGTCTGGCTAGTGGTTGCGGTTCTGATTGCTTTATTGATGGTTCTGGCCTGCCGGCGGCGCGTTCTGTCGATACTGGGACAGCTGCTGTTTACCTTGGTCATGGCCGGTTTGGTTGAGCGCTCCTATCTATTGCTTGGTACCGAACGCGGTTGGGTCATGGGGGATTGCAATTTTGATTTGGGCTTGCCAAGCTGGTTGGCGCTGGAGCAATGGTGGCCCACCGTGTTCAAGGTACAAGCTTCCTGTGGTTATACACCGGTTCTGCTATTCGGGATTACTACCGCGGAAGCCTTGATGGTGATTTCGGTACTGATGCTGCTGTTAAGTGCAGCCTTGACGGTGGCTGTGACATTACGTAAACCAGGGGCTTAGGAGGCTGTCCGAGAATAGAGAACCTACTGCGGAAAAGCTGACTTTGGCCAGATTTCCCCCT
>DRJH01000263.1 GCA_011052285.1 Gammaproteobacteria bacterium | reverse complement strand
CGGCGGTTTTCAGATGGGTACTCAGCAGAGCCGGGTGGTTGTGGTCATTAACCGCCAGCAAGGTATTATCCCGCAGGTTTTTAGCGGCTACATACCAGGGGCCGTCGGCGCCACCGATCCCCAGACCCTGGCGCTGTCCTATGGTGTAATACATCAAGCCATGGTGTAGGCCGAGAACAACTCCCTTCGAGTCAACTATTTCACCTTTACAAGCGGGTAGAAAACGGCTTAGAAACTCTCGAAAGTTGCGCTCACCGATAAAGCAGATACCGGTGCTGTCTCGTTTGTTCTGGACCACCAGGCCAGCCTGGTGAGCCAGACTGCGGACTCGGGGTTTGGATAGAGTGCCTAGCGGGAACAAACTGCGTTGTAATGCTGACTGGTCCACCGCATGTAGAAAATAACTTTGATCCTTGTTGAGATCCAGTCCCCGCAGCAACAGGGTTTCCTGCCCATTTTGCTGCAGCCGGGCGTAATGCCCGGTGGCGATAAAATCAGCTCCCTTACTTAGACAATAGTCAAGAAAAACCTTGAATTTGATTTCACTATTACAAAGTACGTCCGGGTTGGGTGTGCGGCCAGATTGATACTCGGCCAAAAAATACGTGAATACCTGTTGCCAGTATTCGTAGGAAAAGTTGACTGTTTCCAGCGGAATATCCAGTTGCTTGCAAACTTGTTTGGCATCCTTGAGATCGGTAGCGGCGCTGCATTGGTCACGGGTATCGTCTTCTTCCCAGTTCTTCATGAACATGGCGCGTACCCGCCAGCCGCCTTGTTTTAACAGCAGGGCGGTCACTGCAGAATCAACACCGCCGGACATGCCGACAATCACGTCATGCATGATTTATTGGTCCGGGAAGTTGTTACGATAGGAAGTAAAGAAAAACGGAATATCACCCCAGACACGACTGCTCGCAATATAGGGCAGCATGCCGTTATCCTCAAACCAGGAATCGACCACGAAACGCTGACCGGTTTTAAGTTCCATGATTTGCCCGGACCAATGTTGGTCGAAAATAGCCCGGCGATAGGCACGCCGCACGACCTTGTGCCAACGCAGCAGCCCGGCCTGCTGAAATAAACGCAAATAAACCGTAGTGTTCATGGATTCGTCAATACAATCCAACTGGCCCGGAAATTCCGCCCCCTCGGGCAGATCCTTGGCTTTGTCTCGATAAGTCGGGGTGTGTTTTCCAATAACAGCCTCCATCCAACCGATGGCCTGACGGATCTGCTTTCTTTCCTGCTTTGCAGTTTTGGCCGGAGGATAAAACCAGCCACTGACCTGCCCCCATTCCCTGGCACTGATGCGCACCTTGGTCTGTACTTTGCAGCCGAAGTTATAACAAACAGGGATGGCAGTGATTTGTGGCTGTTGCCGCCACATAGCATCTTCCAGCCGCTCGTCTGCCGGTGCAGCCAGGCTCGGAGTGCTGATAGCCAGAAACAGCAGGTACAGGCAGCTGGCGAAGAGGCGGCGCAACGCCGATCCTCGCTGCTTGGCGCTGTGACTATAAACCATGACGGACAGAAGTAAAAAAATCCGGATCCATTAAGTCGATGAACTTTCTGGCTTGAGGGGTGAGAAATTTTCCTCTTCGCATGACCACCCCATAGCTACGTCGGGGAAAAAACTGTTGTAGAGGTTTTTGTGCCAGGCCTTCATCTCCGGTCAGACAAATACTGGTTACAATGGAGATCCCCAGCCCATTGGCCACATATTTCTTGATGACTTCCCAACCGCCTGCCTCAAGCGTTACCTGATAGGGTAGATTGGCCTGCTGAAATACCAGATCGACCATATGCCAGGTACTCAGGTGATGTGGTGGCAGAATCAGGCCGTAGGGGCTGATATCTGCCAGAGTGATTTCCTCTTTGGCAGCCAGGGGATGATCAAGTGGGGTGATAAGCACCGGGTCATAAGTAAAAATTGGCTGGTAGTGAATGTCATCAGGGACTTCAATCATTGACCCTACGGCAAAATCTGCGGCATTGGTACGTAACATTTCCATGCCATCACGCCCCGTAACATTGTGTAATTTGAGGCGAACTTTAGGGAAGTTGGCCGAGAAGTTTTTGACGGGTTCCGGCAGGATATACAGGATTGTTGATTCACCGGCGGCGATATTGATTTCACCCCGGTCAAGCTCACCAAAATGGGCAGAGAAATTCTCGGCCAGACTGTTGATATTATCGATCAGAGGCTGGGTCATTTCCCGAAACACTTCACCTTGGGGGGTCAGTAGAATCTTGGGACCACGACGTTCGAATAATATGACGTCCAGGCTGCGTTCCAGGGCTTGGATTTGTAAGGAAACCGAAGGTTGGCTTAGGCCTAGCTGCTCAGCGGCTCGCGAAATACTGCCACTGGACGCGGCTGCACAAAAGGAACGCAGTTGTTTGAGAGTTGGTCTTTTTCTAGCCACGGGCTGCCGCCCTCACAATACTGTGGTCGATGAACCACAGGGTTTTATCACCAGATTTCGAGGCCTGCAATCCTGCATAGTAGGATTGACAAGATATTCAGGATGTTCAATGATGTCATCACACCGAATTCTATACGATAATTGCAGTAATCTCAAAGCCGGATATTTCGGGATCGTAGCTCCTGCAATATGCAAAGCGACCTGGGTTTGATGGTGATTTCAGAGCAACTTTGATAAATATGGAGCCTCTTGCAAAACTCTGGGTGGATGATCTGCAATGTCACTTTGAGTCCATTTTTGAGATGGAATGAACTGCATGGTAGTTCCATGGAGTGAAATTGGAGTGAAATTTCAGCTCGGAAATGGGCCGAAGTGGGGAAGCAGCTCGCCGCTCACGAGTTTTGCAAGAGGTTCTATGGCCATCTGGGTGAGGAAAGTATCTACAAGTCCATAACAGGCAGCCTGTGGTTAGCAAGAATGGCTGATTTTGGGGCCTTGGGCCTGATTCGGAGTTCAAGAGCATGGTAGTTATTGATCTGGTAAAGCATACTGATGATGAATCTGTGCAGTTGTTACGGCAGATCGCAAGCGGTAGTGAACGAGCCATGCGTGAGTTTTACAACCGTTTTGAGCGAACCGTATACACATTTTCGCTCAGTCGATTGAACGATCCTCACATTGCCTCCGACCTAGTGAATGAAGTGATGCTGGCCGTCTGGAATGGTGCCGAACGATTCCGTGAGGGCTCCAAAGTGAAGACCTGGTTGTTGGGTATCGCCCGTTACAAGGTGATCGACCAGCTACGAAAGCGCAAGCACGATGACTTTTCCGAGCTGGATGATGAAGTGCCAGATGACACGTTGATAACCGAAGAATTGCTAACACTGGCGGAAGACAGGGCGGCGGTTCGTGATTGTCTGGAGCGTCTGTCTGCTACCCAGCGCGAGGTTATGCAACTGGTTTTTTACGAAGAGTTGCACTACCGAGAGGTTGCCGAGTTGACAGCCTGTCCGGAAGGGACCGTCAAGACTCGTGTGTATCACGCCAAGCAGTGGTTGAAAAAATGCCTGGAAAGATGGCTACGTGAGGATTGAGTGATGGGATCTGAAATGGATATAAAAGGGCAGGAATTGAACAAGCTTCTGCCTTGGTATGTGAATGGAACATTGGCCGGAGAGGAACGGGAACGGGTTGAAGCGTATGTCGAGCAGGACCAGGGTGGGCAAATTGAAGTGGCTTTCCTTCGTTCAGTGCAGACGGCCATTCGGGAGCAACAGGACGAAGTGGTGTCTCCGGCAGAAGTGGGCTGGCGGCGGTTGCAAAAGACAATTGCTGAGCAACGTCACGAAGCTCCGCTACAGACAGGGAAACAACGCCATTGGTGGCGTCCCACACTGGCTGCAGCGGCCTTGTTACTCTTGGTTCAGGGCGGTGTGCTGGTGCAAATCTGGCCAGTGTATAAGCAGCACTATACGGTTTTGTCTTCCTCCCGGCAGGGGGCCACGGGGATCGTGTTGCAAGTCAGCTTTGACCCGGCGATTAGTGAAGAACAGCTGCGCGGGATCATCAATAATATTGAGGCACAGATTGTTGGTGGCCCGGGTGCCCTCGGCATTTATCGTCTCCGATTGCCTGCAGAGATCAAACAGACCGCCGCAATCAATCGCTTAATCCGGCGATTACGTGATACACCGGGCGTGACTACAGTTGAACAAGATTGAAGATAAGCTCTGTGCCATGAGAGGAGCACCAAACCGGTCGACCCCTGTTCTCGGACAGCCTCCCAGAGGAGCTTGGCTAGGGTTCTGGCTGCTGGGCTTGATCGGTTGCTCCGCAGTACAGGCGCAGACAGCACCATTACCAATATCCGCTGCGGCCGCCCCTTTTCATAAAAAAATATCGGGGTCGGTACTCAGCAGTGGGAAGAAGGTCAGCAAGAAGCTGAAAAAACCCGTTGTTGTTCGCCCAACTAGTGTGCCGATGTTTGCCGTACCGATAAATGTCTCCGTGCCGCCATCGACCCGGAAACCGCATACGAAAAAATCCCCACCTAACACAGCACCACCTACTGCCACGTCCACACCGCCGAGATCAGCCATAGCGCATACCAAAACCCCGTCTGTAGTTCCTCAGCAAACCACCAGGAAAAGTGCTCCTGTAAAGACTGCTCCTGTGAAGACTGCCAATACCACGGTCTCTGGTCAAACCGAGAATTTGGTAGTACCCGTAGCGCCACCGGCCAGTCGTGGCAGCGGATCCAGATTGCCTGCAGTGATTAATCGCAATCCGTCTGGAGTGTTGCTGAGTATTGCTTTTCAAAACAATATGATACCTGCAAAAACCATAAATGAGAATAGGGGATTTTCTCCCAGGCAGGTAACCTTGGTCAGTACTTCATTGCAGCAGGCAATGGCACAAGCCCGAATCTTTACAGCGTCCGGGTTTCGAATTCTGCGTCGGCGTGCTTTGCGGAACCTGGGGTTCGTCTATTCGGTATTTAGCACCCCCAAAGGCATGACTTCGATGGAAGCAAAAAACAGATTACAAAAGCAGCTTCCAGAGCTAAAGGTGGATGTGAACCACCGCTACCGTTTACAGGGCGCAAGTTCCAGTCCGCGCCTGTATGCTGCGAAGGTCCTCGGTTGGCAAAATGAGCAAACAATATGCCGCAAGCAGGTGCGGATTGGTTTGATCGATACGGGTGTCGATACCGATCACCCGGCCTTGCAAAAGGCTCATATCACCCGTCTTACCGTTATTCCTGCCGGTTATCCGCTGGCTCCACTAGATCATGGTACCGGTGTGGCAGCCCTGATGCTTGGACATTCAGCAGATGGGTATTATCGTGGTGTGTTGCAACTGGCCAGCATGGTAGCAGTCAGTAGTTTTATCAAACACCCCGGGCAACAAATTGAAACTACTGCTGAATGGTTGGCCCAGGCACTGGATTTGCTGGCTGGAAAACAGGTTCGGGTGATTAATATGAGCCTGGGAGGGGATCGCGATCAATTGCTGGAGCGGGCGATCCAGGCTGTCCATAAACAGGGCATTGTCGTGGTCGCTGCGGCGGGAAATGGTGGTGCGGGTGCTACGCCGGTCTATCCTGCGGCTTATTCCGGAGTGATCGCAGTAACGGCGGTGGACGCACGCTTACATATCTTCAGAAAAGCCAACCAAGGCGCGTACGTGGAGTTTGCTGCACCCGGAGTCGATGTGTGGTCGGCGCGTGCCGTCAAGGGAGGTAAATACTATAGTGGCACCTCATTTTCAGCACCTTTTGCGACCGCAGTTGTCGCACGGATATTGCAAGGACGGGTACTGAGTATTCAGGAGGTCAGGGAGCAGTTGCGCTCCAGGGTACGAGACCTGGGCGCACCTGGCAGGGATCCGGTATATGGCTACGGTTTAATCCAGTTCCCGCCGGGCTGTGCTTCATAGGATTCCGTTCTCTTTTTCGGATTAGCGGGAGGTTCTGCTTGTGTGTCAGTGAGTGCAGCACCCTTCACGATCTGCTGGTACAATGCCCCGCTTTTGGTAACTACTCAGCGCATTCATCTTTTGTCCCATTACGGCGTGTGTTCGTACTCGAATGCTCACATATGACCTATATGCTCACATTCTCCGTGCGAAAATGCCTTG
>DRJH01000262.1 GCA_011052285.1 Gammaproteobacteria bacterium | reverse complement strand
TTTCCCAAAATAATGTACCGTACTATCGGGATATTTTTGCAGCTAAAAAAATTGACCCGGCCAAAGTCCGGAAAGACCCGCGCTACCTGGAGGAAATCCCGCTTCTTAGCAAGGAAACAATTCGTGAACAGGGTACCCGGTTGCTCTCGCGTCCCCTGGACGAGGTCAGACATCATGCCTGTAAAACAGGCGGATCGACCGGGCCATCTTGTGTTATTTATTACGATCAGAAAGCAGCCGATTATTCATCGGCTGTAACACTGTATGCCCGCGAGCGGGTTGGTAATCGAAAATATAAGCCGGAATTGCACTTTGCGTGCCGTTTCCCCGACGAGGTTCAGTCAAAATGGCCTTCGCGCGAAGATTTCAAGTGCTTTTCGATGAACCGCAGCAATGTATTTTTTGACCGCATCGACGATGCAGGGCTTGAGGAAATCTGGCGAACCCTCAAGCGGCGCAGGCCCTATATGGCTCATGCACATCCTTCCACCATTTATGCCCTGGCTTGCTATGTTGAGCGCAAGTACGGCGGGGGTAAGGCATTCGAAATTTTCGAGTCCAGTGGCGAGCTATTGGAACCCTACATACGTGAAACCATTTCCCGTACTCTGCACTGCCGGGTAATAGACCGCTACGGGTTGGCCGAGCTTGGCGTGATGGCTTATGAACTCAATGGCTATAAAGGTGGTTTGCAGGTGCTGGAATCGGAGGGTTGGCCGGAGTCCCTGCCTGTCCAGGGGGCTGAGAGTGGAGAGGAAGAGTTGGTGTTCACCGGATTCCGAAACGGACTCATGCCCTTGATCCGCTACCGTACGGGTGATATGGCCAAAGTGGAAGAGGGAGAGGACGGTATTTTTCTGACCAGCGTGGTCGGTCGCATACATGACCTGGTACCGATTAACGGCATAGCGCATGCTACCCACCATATCCAGGATATTCTGGATCACCGCGTAGGGGGTGTTCAGGAATTCCAGATCGATCTACGTACCACCCCGCCTACATTAAAAATTGTTCCCGAAACCACGGCAAATGCGGAAGAGATTCGCCATAAAATAGAGCGCTTCTGGAATGGTGGTTTTAACATCAGTTTTGTTGGACATGATGACTTTGTTCGTGTTGGTCGTCATGCCAAATTCCGGCATGTGGTGCACCCATGATTCATGTAGTCTGTCCCGGCTCCAGTGCACAGGCAGGGGCTGTCGTTGCGGCGGCGCTGCAACGAAGTTGTGGATGCACCCGGGTGGATAAGAACTCCATAGCCCGGTTGGCGCGTTGGTTGAACAAGCCGAGCCGGGCATGCTGGGTATTGATCGACCCACCGGAAACATGGTCTGATCTTATTGTTCAAGCTTTGCAGACAACCAAAGCCAAGTTCCTTCTGTTGGGAACGATACCCCCCATTTTAGCTGGTTATCTTGAGGTCACTTCGGCCCCACTTGCCGAGGATCTGATAGAGGGGGCAAGCTGTGCTCCAGCTCCTGTCTGCGGCTACTCAGAAAGCCCGGTGAGCATATACTACCAGCGTGCTGTTGCAGATGTTGAATGCCCGATACCTTGTCGCCCGTTGCTGCGCTATGACTTTGCTGATGAATGGAACAATCTTGGTTTTGGCGCCATTCGCACTGATGGTTCCATTTGGTCCATAAGCCGACAAGTACAAATGCCTCCGCAAGTAACAGTAGCGGATGTGTCACTGAACGGCCGTACACTATCAGCCTATGCTGGGCTGTGGGATTTTCCAATGGCCGGCCTGCTATGGTTCAATCGACCGGTGGGGCCGGTCGATTCACAGGAATGGCGTCTTGTTGAGTCCTTTATTGCCAATCATCGGCATTCCGAATTACCCTGTTGGCCGGTGTTGAGTGAAATTCCTCATGGGTATAGCGCAGCGGTCACCATGCGCCTCGATTGCGATGAGGATGTCGAGTCAGCCCGTGATTTGTGGAATGCCTATCGCCGGATGGGAATTCCTTTCTCGCTGGCAGTGCACTCCGCTATATTGGCGGACTCGCATCACCATGGGCTACCCGGAGAGATAGTGTCCCGGGGCGGAGCCATCCTTTCGCACACAGCTACACACGCCCCCGATTGGGGTGGTAGCTACGAAGCTGCTTGTAACGAGGGAGTCATATCTTCAAACGCTATTGCAAGCGTAACCGGTCATTCAGTTCGCTATGCAGTCTCACCGTTCCACCAGACCCCGGATTATGCACGAACCGCCCTGGCCGATGCGGGCTATGCAGGTTGTATTGGCGGTATAATCCGTAATGATCCCGACTTTCTGATGGCCCGCGCCGGCACGCCACCCGGTTCCAGTGAAGGGTTTATCGGCCATAGCCAGCAGTGCATGTTGCATGGTGACTGTATGCTGAGCAGCGGCGACTCGCTGGCGATATTCAAACAGGCTTTTGATCAAGCCAGGGCCGGCCGGGCCTTTTTCGGCTATCTTGATCACCCGTTTTCCGAGCGTTATCAATACGGCTGGGCCAGTGAGGAACAGCGCATCGCTATGCATGAAGAGTTCATCGCCTATATGCAGCGTAGTGGCCATGTCCTGTTTTGCAATGAGGACGACGCTATGGATTTTCTGGGGCAAAAAGCAGCAGTTAGTGTTTCATCAGAGGTAGGTGGATTTCAGATCGATACCACTCCAGACCAACAGGCCAAGTGGTCCGTGGCTGTGGAATATGCAGGCGATGTTCACTGCCTGCCTGAAACCGGATTGATGCTATGAAGCTGATGGTTGTCTTTGGTACCCGCCCCGAAGTCATTAAGCTGGCGCCGGTTGTAAGCGAAGCCCGGCGCCGCGCTAACGAGGTGGAACTGTTATTGTGCTCCACCGGTCAGCACCGGGAAATGCTTGATCAGGCCATGGAAGCCTTCGGCATAACACCTGATGTCGATCTGGCAGTAATGCGTGAAAATCAGGATCTGCCCAATTTAACCGCGCGATTGATTGAAAGTCTTTCAGAAGCATTTACCATACATAAGCCGGATGCCGTGGTCGTACAAGGCGACACAACCTCAGCGTTTGCTGCGGCGCTCGCGGCCTTCTATCAGCACCTGCCAGTAGCGCATGTGGAAGCTGGATTACGCACGGGAAATCTGGAAAGCCCCTTCCCGGAAGAACTTAACCGTATGATGATCGGGCGCATAGCGCATTGGCACTTTGCGCCCACACGATATGCTGAACAGAACCTGCTGCGCGAAGGGGTGGATGCTGCGAACATAGAGATTACAGGCAACACCGTGGTAGACGCCATCGAAATGATTCGAAGTGCCTGGAAAAACGGTGAATCTGCGAATAGCTTCCCGGAGTATTTTCCCGGTCAGGAACTGGTTCTGGTCACGACACACCGGCGAGAGAACTTCGGTCATGGTTTGCAGCAGATTTGCCTGGCTATTCGTACCCTTTGCGCCCGGTTCCCCGAGTTTGGGTTTGTGTTTCCCGTCCACTTGAATCCGCAAGTGCGTACTGTGATTTTTGAGACTTTGGAAGGTATTAGTAATTTGAAGTTGATCGAACCGGTTAACTTTCAGACCAATCTGTACCTGCAAAGCAGGTCACGAGTCGTTATAACCGATTCGGGAGGGATACAGGAAGAAGCCCCATCTTTTGCCGTTCCAACTGTAGTTATGCGCGAGCATACCGAGCGTAGAGAAGGTGTTGACGCCGGGTTCGCCACATTGGCGGGCGCAAAAGCCGATACAATTATACGGGCTGCAGAGAGTTATCTGAAAGATGAAGGTATCGGGAAGCAACTCCTCAACCGGATCAATCCATATGGCGATGGGCGATCGGGCAAGCGCATCATTGCCACCCTGCTCGGCGAGTCGGCGGAGGCCTTCCATGGCTGAAACGAGAAATTATATCAGGATGTATAACACTGATGTTATGATTTATTAAATAGTGGTTTAGTTTGAGTGAGTCGGAATACTGATAGATGGAAATAGTCACGTAGTAAATTTTATATTTATAAATGCCCTGGTGAATAAATTGAATAAATATCCTGACAAGGATTGGAATTGGATGAATGAAGGTGTCGTTAGTAAAAGACCGGTGAGTATACCAAACGGTCTTTACTTTTTGTGGGCAACCATTTATCAAATCAAGGACAAGTACAATATCGCAACGCTTTCTGGGCGGGTTGAATTAGTAGCATGGTGGCTTATTAACGGAGTGAAAGAATATCCTGCTTTGGATATCACAATCGAAGAAGATGAAAGGTTATATGAGCCTGCTAATATTCCAGAACAGGATGATTCATATCCCGTTAGTAGGATTGCATTTGCTACAGCCGAACTCAACGATGCACTTATGGATAGCCTTAATATTTCGAGGCTCGAAGATCGCATAAAAATTATTAATTGGTATTATAATCACGCGGTTAAAGGGGTGAGAAAATTATCAGAAAGTGATTTAAAATATTTTTTTGATGAGGCGATCGACATTAAACAAGATACCCTTATGCCAATTACTCGTGCAATGATGCTCAACTGGCACGTAAGGGAGGATATCCATAGTTTATTTGATTTATCTACTAAAGCTGGGCGTCTTGGGTTTGAGGGTTGGTGGTTAAGCTATGGCTATATAGAA
>DRJH01000261.1 GCA_011052285.1 Gammaproteobacteria bacterium | reverse complement strand
GCCTGGGTAGCCGTTTGTTGCAATCACATAATATCGCTGCCTGTATCTTCGGTGGTGACTACAAAGACCCGCTAGCTCTCGATACCCGCAAAATGAACACCTATTTTCAACTGCATTTCGGGCAATCAGCATCGAAAGCGGATTTGTCATTAACCGAAAAGTACCGTTACCACCCCAAATTTAAGACCGGTGGTACTTTCGGTATGAACAATCTGCAGATGGCCGACAAAATGCTAACGTACAATTACAGCAGCATCTATGCCAGCAATCAGCAGCGTTATCAATTACACAAACTCTTCATTCTCGAGCACTATCTCAAACAATTCAATGAAGAAACAATTGTGCCAAAAAACTTTCAGCACTGTGGTGAACCCTGTGCAGTAGCCTGTAAAAAACTCAATGGCAAGTACAAAAAAGATTTTGAGCCCTATCATGCGCTCGGCCCACAGCTTGGCATTTTCGATCAACGCGCCGCGGAGCTCCTTAACGATCATGCTGATGCCATGGGATTTGATGCTATTCAACTCGGTGGTTCCATTGCCTGGATTATGGAAATCGTTGATGCCGGAATGATTGAACCCCGGAATTTCGGTTTTCCACCAACGGATGACTTGCGTTTTGGGTTCACCGCCGACCCCGCACAACACCATATGGTCGATGACAGTATGCGCAATGCCCAATATGCCATGGCTGTGATCAATGCCATTTTACACGACCCCAAGGCCGCAATCTTTCGCCAGGGGATCCGTGCTGCGGCCAAACATTTAGATGAACAAAGTTCCCTACGACCTTCCGACCGGGCGGTGTTTCTACGCCATGGTGAACACGGCCACATGGTTCCGAATCAGTACTGGGTTCCGGGGATGTTCAGTCCCATGCCGATTATGGGCAAATACTATGTCTATTACGGTGACGAATTCCTGGCCCCAGAGCAGCTTGGTAAACGCAATGTGGAGCGTATGGTTTATGAGTTGTTTAGTGACAACACCGGGATCTGTCGTTTCCACCGAAAATGGTCGGAATCGATTACCGATGAAATTCTTCAGGATCATTACGGCCTTGACCTTGACTATAAGGCGCACCTTTATACCCTGGCAAGAGCGATCAACCGCCACGAATCCGCAAAAAGCCGCCCATGGTGCTCGGAGCGCAATGCTGATTTGTTGTTGAAGTTTCTCGAGTATTGGGAGCAAGCAGGACTTGAAGATCCACAACTGCAGTATTGGTTACAATACGCCAGAACTGACAAAGCTGGCGCTGCCAGAAACTATTGGCAGGTTGTATTTGACGCTCAGCAACAGGCCTTTGCGGCCGGCCAGGAACAGATTCCGGACTGCTTGACTCCGAAACAGGTACATGAACAGGAACAACTGGCAAAAGACTCCTGTAATATGGGTTTGCTTGCTGTTGCGGAGTGACGTAACAGACTGAACAGCTGGTATTTTGATGATACCTGTTCAGACAGACGTGTCACTCGGTGTTGTTTCAATGGCCAAATAGTTGCGTTCCACAGCATGCTGCATGGCCGTATACCCCGCTATCGCCTCTTCATAAGCGTTACGAATACGCCGCAGCCTGACCAAAAGTTCTGACATTTCATCGATATTCGACAAAGGCTCAGTGGCCGCAAAATCTTTCAGCTTGATCGCCTGTTGCAGATAGAGGGTACGAATTCTTGCTACGGTGACCGCAACGGCTTCAAAATCAGCATTATTGATCTTCCCTAAGGTACTACGGATCATACTTCTGTTGGTTTCCAAAATAGTATGCTCAAGCTGACCGAACATGCGTTTAACCTGCAGATCTCGCGAAAGGGGTTCTTTACTGTTTTCCATGGCTCACTCCTGTGGTTGCTACGTCCAACGTCCGATACGGCTAAAACAAATTTTTAGTAGTTGCAGGTATATTGCCCGTGGAACTATCGCCTGTTTTTACACCGTTCGCCGTTTGTGGTTGAGTACCGACAATGAAGTAATCCGTATAGCTTTGTGGGCTACCCACCGGAACAGTACGACCACTCTTTTTGTCAACGACAATCGGCACTACATTATCCGGCATCAATAAGGGCTTTTCAGGCACTCCAGCCAAAGCAGTTTTCATGTAATTGATCCAGATCGGCAATGCCGCCCTGGATCCGGCTTCCTTATTACCCAGATCAGCAGGCCGATCAAACCCGACCCACACGGACGTTACTACACCAGAATTAAACCCGGAAAACCATGCATCACGGTAATTGTTGGTGGTGCCCGTTTTCCCAGCCAGATCATGCCTGCCCAGCACCCGCGCCCGCCGCCCGGTACCGGTTCGGATCACCTCGCGCATCATCTCCGTGATTTGGTAGATATATTCCGGGCGAACAATCCTCGCAGCGCGTGGCAATGTACCAGCAGGAACAGACCCGGAAACTCCTTTAGCTGCAGTTGTGGTCAGTGGCAGAATGCAGTCACGACACGCCCGCAGTGGCCGGATTTGTTCCAATACCCTACCAGTGCCATCCTCGATCCGCTCGATCACATGAGGCTGTACTCGATAGCCACCGTTGGCCAGTGCGGCATATTTAGTGATCAATTGTAGCGGAGTAATCTCCAGTGTGCCCAAAGCCAATGACAGACCATGTGGGAGATCTTGTGCTTTAAAACCAAATCGTTGCATAAAACGAATAGCATAATCAATGCCTATGCTGCGCAACAACCGTACCGACACCAGATTCATGGATCGTTTCAAGGCCTCACGCAAGCGCACGGGGCCAAAAAATTTACCACTGTAATTTTCTGGCCGCCAGACACTACCCAGTGTGGCATCCTTGAGTACAATCGGTGCGCCGGAGACCAGGCTAACCGGTGTAAAGCCTTTTTCCAGCGCTGCAAGATAGATAAAAGGCTTGATATTCGAACCTGGCTGACGTTTGGCCTGAACGCTGTGATTGAACTTATTGAGGTAGTAGTCAAAACCTCCGACCAGTGCCATGATGTTTCCATTATCCGGATTTAATGAAATCAGCGAGCCGGAAACGGTAGGGATCTGGCTGAGAACGTAGGTGGCCTTGCTGCCCGGCTTAATATAAATAACGTCACCGACGGCAACAATCTGTGCTGCTTTGTGGGGTTTTTTACCGCGTCTTCTGGCACTGATATAAGGCCTGGCCCAAGCCAATGCCGGCCAGGCAAGCTCCACCACCTTACCACTACGGATATAGACCCGGATCAGCTTATCCTGCACTGTGATCACCAAAGCTGGCTCAATATTGCCACTACTGGGAATGGCAAGTAACATCTTGTTAATCGCCTTGGCTGCCATACTGTCACGATCCAGTAAGACACGAGTATCCTTAGGTAATAAATCAGAGTGTTTTATTACCGCCCCTCGAAAACCATGCCGTTTATCATAAGCCAGCAATCCCGCCCGCAAAGCTTCGCGGGCTTTGCGCTGCAGGTCGGCCCGTACGGTAGTAATTACACGATAGCCGGCGTTATAGGCTTCCTCGCCAAAGCGATCGAACATCTCCTGTCGTACCATTTCTGCCACATACGGGGCTTTAAGCTGTGTTTTCAGCACGTGCCGGCTTGCGGTCAACTTACTGGAAATCGCCTGCTCATAGGTTGTTTGATCAATCTTAGCCAATTCCCGCATGCGTCCTAGCACATAGTCTCGGCGCACGCGGGCCGCCGTGGGATTGGAGAGTGGGTTGTTGTGTGAAGGGGCCTTGGGCAAGCCAGCCAACATGGCGAACTCAGGTATCGTGAGTTTGTCCAGAGTACGCCCGTAGTATGTTTGTGCTGCAGCAGCAAAGCCATAGGCTCGCTGACCGAGAAATATCTTGTTTAAATACAACTCAAGGATCTGATCCTTACTCAACAAATATTCAAGTCGAAAAGACAGCATGATTTCCTTGAACTTACGTGTATAGGTTTTTTCACGACTTAAAAAATAGTTTCTTGCCACCTGCATGGTGATCGTACTCGCACCCTGACCGCGTTTGCCACCACGGATATTGGCCAACAAAGCACGCAACAAACCCTTGGGGTCTATACCAAAGTGATGATAAAAATTACTATCCTCTGCAGCCAGAATGGCATCAATCAGAGCCTGCGGTGTATCCTGGGTACGAATGGGAATCCGGCGCTCTTCACCGAACTCGGCGATCAGTTGCAGATCACGACTGAAAACCTTCAGCGGTACCTTGACCTTAAGATCCTGAAAGGACTCGATCTTCGGCAAGGTCGGCCAAACCTGATAAGCCACGATCCCTATGGTCAATCCACCGAACACAGCTCCGACCAAGCCCAAAACAAACAAGCGCATCAATAATCGTAACAGCCACACGGTATTGTTCCTGGAAAATGTCTATCTGCAGTCTACCATATCTACCCAGAGGGCAGTCCGAGAACGGAAAACCTTCCTCAAAACAGCTTTCAGCCACCATGGTCCTTGTTCTCGGACAGCCTACCAGGAGCCTGTCCGAGAATAGAAAGCCTGCTGCGGATAAGCGGACTTTGGCCCGATTTCTCCCTGATTCTCGTTAAATACAACCAGCATTCTCCTCAAATCATGAAAAAATCGACCTCAAATCCGCTTCCCCTCGCTACGACTTCTATT
>DRJH01000260.1 GCA_011052285.1 Gammaproteobacteria bacterium | reverse complement strand
TGGTAGGTGTGTTGAACATCGTACGACAGATCCGGCAGGCTGCCATATTAATTTCATCACGATCGGTTACTGCCAGCACTACATCGGCATCATCCGCTCCGGCTTGCTGCAATATCGATGGATAGCTGGCAGAACCCACCACCGTACGAATATCCAATCGATCCTGTAGGGCGCGCAGGTGCTCAGCCTTTGTATCAACCAAAGTAATCTCATAATTGTCGACGGCAAGCATCTCAGCAGCCGAAGTGCCCACCTGCCCTGCTCCCAGAATAATAATCTTCATCAGTGCGCTCCCTTCTGCGATATTCCAGCCCACACCTCAAAATGCTCGAACTCAAACATTTTGTAACTCATTCAGTGCTTCCAGGCGTTCGCTGCGCTCCAGCCAGGTTTCCTCCGCTACGGTCAGCTGTTTTTGCTTCTGACCGTATTCCGTTGAGAGACTTTGCAGTCCAGCACCGTCGTTATTTTCATAAATTGCCGGGTTCTCAAGTTGGCTGCGCAAGCCGTGAACTTGTGTCTGCAAGCGATGGATCGATTGTTCCAAAACTCGGATTTCCTGCCGTAGCGGCTGTGTTTGACGCCGCAATGCTGCACTACGCTGCCGTTGCTCTCGCTTGGAATCGGTCATCATAGCCGGTGAATCTACCGCATCACTCCGCTCAGTTGACGACTTCAAACTCGCGGTATACTCATCCAAGTCACCGGCATAACGTTCGAGTTGCCCGTCATGAACAACCAACAGGCTATCACAAACCGTACGCAACAAATAGCGATCGTGGGAAACCAGAATCATCGCGCCGGTGAAAGTCTGTAGGGCCATCGTCAAAGCATGACGCATTTCCAGGTCCAGATGATTGGTCGGCTCATCCAGAAGAATCAATGCAGGTTTCTGGTACACCAGCATCGCTAATACCAGCCGCGCTTTTTCACCCCCTGAGAACGGCGCAACCGGTTCCAGTACCCGGTCCCCCTGGAAACCAAAGCCACCCAGGTAGTGTCGCAGCATTTTTTCCGTAGCCTTGTCATCCAACCACAACAAATGCTGCAACGGTGAATGCTCAGGATGCAATTGTTCAAGCTGCTGCTGTGCAAAATAGCCTATGCGCAGACCCTTCCCGAGTATACGTTGACCATGGCTCACCAGCTTTTCTCCTGCCAACACCTTAACCAGCGTGGACTTGCCAGCACCGTTGCGTCCCAGCAGGCCCAAACGTTCACCGGGCCGCACGGTCAGGCTGATATTCCTGAGCACCCTGTTCGCTCCATAACCCGCATCGATCTCTTCCAGTCGCAACAAGGGATCAGGCATAATCCCGGGCTCAGAAAAAGAAAAATTGAAGTCAGAATCCACATGTGCCGGCGCAATCCGTTGTAGGTGCTGTAATGACTTGATTCTGCTTTGTACCTGGCGGGCCTTAGTGGCCTGGGCCCGAAATCGGCTGACGAATTGACTGATGTGGGCGATTTGCCGCTGTTGCCGTTGAAAAGCAGACTGCTGCTGTGACAGTTGTTCAGCGCGCTGTAATTCAAAGGCCGTGTAATTACCCCGATAAACCAACATTTGTTGTCGTTCAATATGTGCGATCTGACGTACACAACGATCCAGAAAATCACGATCATGGGAAATCAGCAGCAATGTCCCTTGATAGTGCTGCAACCAACATTCCAACCAGACGACAGCAGCAAAATCAAGATGATTCGTCGGCTCGTCAAGCAATAACAAATCTGAGCGACACATCAACGCCCGAGCCAGATTCAAACGCATCCTCCAGCCACCGGAAAATTCAGCGACTGGTCGCTGCTGTTCTGCCGCCATGAAGCCAAGGCCAAACAATAGCTGGCCCGCCCGACCGGCGGCCTTGTACCCATCGATGGCTTCCAGCTCCTGGTGCAGAACACCCAATCGCTGTCCGTCTTCACACAACTGGGCCTGTAGCAACTGTTGCTCCAGTGCATATAAGCGTGTATCACCCTGTTTGACATATTCAATGGCCGGCAAATTAACTGCAGGAGTTTCCTGAGCCACATGGGCAATCGTAATCCCTTCATCGCGCTCAAAACTGCCGCTGTCCTCCTCCAACTGGCCGAGAATCAGTGAAAAGAATGAAGATTTACCACAGCCATTCGCCCCGGTAATACCGACTTTATCTCCGTAATGGAAGACAAAGCTGGTGTTTGCGAACAGAATACGACCGCCAATACGAAGTTGCAGTTGTCGACAGCGAAGCATAGGAACAATCCAACAGTAGGGAAGCTGCGGTACTCAGCTGTTACTGAATCGTGGCTCACGTTTTTCAATGAAAGCCGACATGCCTTCTTTCTGATCGGCCGTAGCGAACGAAGCGTGAAACAACCTGCGCTCAAACGCAAGGCCTTGCGCCAACGTGGTTTCCAGTGCCTGATTGACCGACTCCTTGACCATATAGACTGCTGTGCGGGAATAACCGGCTATGCTGCGTGCCGCTTTCATGGCCTCCTCTTCCAGATCAGCCAGCGGCACCACTCGTGCCACCAGGCCACAACGTTCGGCTTCCCTGGCATCCATCATGCGCCCGGTAAGACACAGGTCCATAGCCTTGGACTTACCCAGCAATCGGGTCAGGCGTTGTGTACCTCCGGCTCCTGGTAGAACACCCAATTTAACCTCGGGCTGACCAAAACGGGCATTATCAGCAGCAATAATGAAATCACACATCATCGCCAGCTCGCAGCCACCGCCCAGGGCGAAACCGGCGACAGCAGCAATAACCGGCTTGCGACAACTGGCAACACGCTCCCAGTCGACGGTAATAAAATCGGACATATAGACATCAGCATAGGTTCGTGATTGCATTTCCTTGATATCCGC
>DRJH01000259.1 GCA_011052285.1 Gammaproteobacteria bacterium | reverse complement strand
TCGGCAAGGATTATAACGTGTTGACCATATCGTTTGATCGCAATGATACGCCGGCGACGATGCGTGCCTTTATGGAGAAAATGGGCTTTAAAGATCAGCTGCCAGAGGGTTGGCAGATGGCCACGATGCAAAGTCGTGAGGATATCGACCGGTTAACCAAGTCGATTGGATTCAAGTTTTTCTGGTTGGTAAGCGACCGGCGGTTTGTACACCCAAGTGTTTATACCCTGCTTTCCCCGCAGGGCAAGATTTCACGCTATCTGTATGCCGGGAGAATCAGTGCTAGTGATATCGAAATTGCTCTCACCAAGGCCATGAAAGGTGAAATCGCGCCGGCAAATATCATTGATTTTATTGTTGCGGCTTGTTACAGCTACAACTACAAAGATGGTAAATACAAACTCAATATTCCGCTATTTATCGCTTTAGGGGCACTGGCTTCCGGGTTTGCGATGATTATCGGAGGTTATTTTTTTATGAGAAAAAGGAGGAGAAGAGATGAGGAACAAATCGTTGCTGCTTAAGGCCTGGGGGTTGCTGGTTGCTTTGCCTCTGTTACCGTCGTTGGTGTTTGCATTTCAAAGCACGACCGCGCGGCGTGCCAGTTATGGAGGGTTGACACCGCAAGCGCATTGGGAGGAGCTCTGGACCGAGGTGATGTGGGATATCACCATCATTGGCGGAGTTTATATCCTGGTTGCGTTGGTGTTTTTCTTTGCCTTCAAAGCCAAGAGCAAGGATGGTGTGGGGGCATCACCGAAGCTGTCACTACAGGCAGTGATCGGTTGGGTAATGATCCCCAGCATGTTGTTTCTCGGTGATGACCTGTTTTTGTATGTGAAAGCCTACGAATTGCATACTCAGATGCGGGAAGTACCGGCCAATGCCCAGGAAATCAAGGTTACCGCCTCGATGTGGAACTGGAATTATGACTATGGTGACGGTGTAGATGCAGATAATGAATTGCGGGTACCGGTGGGTAAGCCAGTGGTTTTGCGTATGATCAGCGAGGATGTGATCCATTCCCATTACCTGGATAAGTACCATGTCAGTGAGGACGTTATGCCCGGGCGGATCACCTGGGAATGGTTTATGCCGGATAAAATAGGTAAGACGGTGATTACCTGCCGTGAATATTGCGGACCAAATCATTCGAAGATGTTCGGTAAGTTGATTGTGCTGAGCCAGAAAGATTATGACGCATGGATGGCAGAAGAACTGGCTGCCGTGATGGACAAGAACACCAGTAGCCAACAAGTTGCCAGTATCACGACTGGCGCTCCGTTATCGATAAAAGCCGTTCAGTAAGGAGGGAGTTAAATGATGAGTACAACAATGGGACATGAGCCGAATGGAACGCCGGGTTGGCCAAAAACGGCCAAGGAGTGGTTGTTCACCCTGGATCATAAGGTCATTGGGGTCTGGTACCTGATCGCTTCGCTGGCAGCTTTTGCTGTGGCGGGTATGGCGGCGACCCTGATGCGTATTGAGCTGGGTAGCGTGGGACCTGATATCACCAGTGACGGTAACATATATAATCTGTGGCTGACCATGCATGGCGCGGTGATGATATTGGGATTTCAGATCCCCGCATTATTGGGTTTTGTCGCAAATTATGCGGTACCGATTATGATTGGGGCCAAGGACATGGCCTTTCCACGCGTCAATGCCCTGAGTATCTGGATGCTGTGGTCCGGGATTCTGACCGCCCTGGCAAACCTGATTATTCCGGATCACTTCAACGGCATGTGGACGGGCTATCCGCCATATTCCTTAACCGACCTGGCGGGGAATACCGCACTGTACACAACGGTGGTTGTGACTATCGGAATGTCTTCCGTGCTGGGGGCCGTGAATCTGGCGTCAACCGTTGCCTTCATGCGCTGCAAGGGGATGGGCTGGTTCCAGATGCCGATAACCGTATGGGCTGTCTTTACTGCCAATATTATGCAGCTGATCTTTGTTCCGGTGTTGGCGGCGTCAGTTTTGCTGCTGTCCCTGGACAAATACCTGGGATTCGGTTTTTTCAACCCCGAGGTAGGCGGTGACGTGCTGCTGTACCAGAATCTGTTCTGGTTTTATTCGCATCCGGCGGTCTATGTGATCCTGTTGCCGTTTATGGGCATTATTTTTGAGATATTCTCGACTTCCGCGAAGAATATGGTATTTAGTTATAAAACTACTGTTTATGCCTTTTTGGCCTTTATTCCGGCCAGTGGCGATGTCTGGGTACACCATGCCTTCATTGCCGGGCTGCCTGACTGGCTGCGGGTGCTGCAATCGTTTACCACGCTGCTGATTTCACTACCATTTGGATTGCTGATGCTGAGTTTGGTGGCTACCATGTATAAAGGCTCAATCCAGTACACCGGCCCCATGTTGTGGGCTATGGGAGGCTGGATGATGCTGGTATTTGGTGGCTTAACCGGTATCCCGAATGCCTTAAGTTCGGTCGACTACGGAATCTCCGACTCTTATGTCATCATGAGTCACTTTCATTATGTGATGGCGGTTTCCGGCAGTATGGCAATTTTTGCCGGCGTATTCTGGTGGTTTCCAAAATTGACAGGTCGGCGTTGCAAGGAATCCTGGACGAAACTCAGCGCAATCGGCTTTTTTGTCGGCATGAATGTGGTGATGGGTCCGTTATATATCGCCGGTATTGCCGGCATGCCAAGGCGCTATATGGATTATCAGCAGTTCGCTGACAATACTACGATAGTCAATATGCAGTATATCTCGACGATTGGCTTGTATATTACGTTTGCCAGTGTCCTGTTGATGCTGTTTACCTGGATTCATGGCATGCTCAAGGGTGAAAAATCAACCCAGAACCCATGGGGATCACAATCACTGGAGTGGACCTCTACGGCACTTATCGCCGGTCAGGGTAATTTTCCGTCCCCGGTTTCGGTGGCGAAAGACTGGCATCCATACAATTATATCGACAATCCAAAACCGGCATTTTCATCGTCCTGATTGCCGTAGCAAGTGGAGGCAAACGGGTATTTTGGATCTCCCCCCTTTCGGGGAGATCCTGTTACTATACGGGGAGGCAATAAAAGAATGGTTAACCAGTTGATGACCCAGACCGCCGGAACCGGTACTAAGTCCATCGTATCCAGTTATTTTGAGCTGGCCAAGCCGGGCATTGTTGGCTTGTCGTTGGTGGCAGCATTAACCGGAATATATTTTGGCAACCATGGAGTGTTGCCGCAGTGGAATTTGATTCTCTGGACGTTCATCACCCTGGGGCTCGCAGTTGGTGGCTCCTGTATGTTGAACAATGTCTATGATCGCGATATAGACGCCGCTATGCCCCGAACATCACAGCGGGCGCTGGCAGCTGGAGATGCTTCAGTGCGTGTCGCCATGGTACTCGGGATCATACTTATTGTATTTTCACTCCTGACCATGGCAGGGATGGTTAATCTGCTCTCAGCAACTGTTACGGCAGCAGGTGTGGTCGGCTATGTCGGTGTTTATACCATGTGGCTGAAGCGGCGCTCACCCTGGGCTAACACCTTTGGAGGGCTCGCTGGAGCAGTCCCCCCGGTGGTTGGGTTCGCGGCGGTAACCGGGCAGCTGGGGCTTGAGGCCTGGACTCTATTTTTTATTATGTTGATTTGGCAACACCCACATGCCTTAAGTCTGGCATTGAAGTACCGTAACGAATATGCCAGCGTGCATGTTCCGGTTGTGCCGGTAGCGCGAGGTGTTCAGACCACAAAAATACGTATCTTTCTGTACGCCTTGGTGTTGGGCCCATTGACTACCCTGCCTTATTTTCTGGGGATGGCTGGAGGCTATTTTTTGCTCGCTTCCGTACTGCTAAATGCTGTGTTTATCTTTATGTCGTTACGATTTTTGCGTTCTGATAGAGATTGTGATATGCGTATTTTCGCCTACTCAATTATCTATTTAATCTTATTGTTTGGGAGCATGGTGATTGATGCGGTTTGATCTGCAGTGGCCTGTGGTTTTCCCCATATACCCTATTCCTTTCTTGCTGTTTACCCTGCTGTTGTTATCACCCACCGCATTTGCTGGCAAGGTGATCTCGAGCGCAGATGGACAAGCAGAAATCTCACAGCAGCGCTACCTTAAGGCTCGTCAACTCCTCCAACAACGGCAGTATCGGCAGGCTGCGGGCTTGCTGATAAAAGCGGCAGACCAGGGCAACCGGCTGGCGCAATATCGTCTCGGCTTGCTTTTTGCGCGTGGTGCCGGGGTCGATAAGAACCTTGTCAAGGCAAGGGAATGGTTACAGAAAGCGGCTCTACAGGGGCATCCAAAGGCTCAGTTTTATCTTGGTCAGATGTATCTATTTGGAGATGGTGGTGCCAAAGAGCCGGTTACCGCAGCCACGTGGTTCTGGTTGGCAACCAGTTTGGGTGACCGTTATGCCAAGGATAGTTTGCGAGTCATGACTGCGAAGTTATCAGCCCGGCAATTTGAACAGGCTAAACGTCGGGCTCGCGAACTTTGGTCCAGGATCCCTCATGATATGAAGGTCAGCAAAGCGACGTTGATGCATTGATTAATCCGGAGGGTAGGGTGAGCGAACAGGACAAGGGCGAAGTACAGCGTAATCGTAAAAAAACGATTGGTGGGTTGGTGCTGGCATTGGTAATGGTTGTATATTTCGTGTTTATTTTCTGGTCTATGACTTGACCATTACCTCATCGTTGAGACATGCCAAGGTAACGGAGCACTGGGTCGTGATGTCGCATAGTGCACAGGGTCGGAGCGCAAGTACCCGCAAAGCTGACTTATCTACAGGCCGGGTACGGTACTGGTCGGTACGGCTACTCGGACTAAGCCTGGTATTGGCCTTGGCCGCCTGCGGCAATAGCGAAGAGCCATCCGCC
>DRJH01000258.1 GCA_011052285.1 Gammaproteobacteria bacterium | reverse complement strand
TGTCCCATTACGGCGTTATTTTTGTACTCGAATGCTCACATATGACCTATATGCTCACATTCTCCGTGCGAAAATGCCTTGTACTAAACCAAAATCTAAACACGCTGAATCGTTACTGGGGAAGACTGAAATAAATAGCAAGCTGCAATTCCCGCTGATCTTTACCTACCGGGGATCCGGGGATATTCTCACAGTGGTCGGCCCTATGGCCATCGCAACGAGGAGCATCGTACCGGATCCGCAGTTAGTGGGAGGTCTTGAATGTCAAATATCTTGATCAGCACTGATTTCTTGTTGAAGATAAAGCAATGCCAGTGACTCGACTGATATTTATGAAGGCAATGCTGTCGTGGTTCCGCATGGATGATCCGGTACCCGTATTGCGGCAACTGACTGTGCTGATGCAGCAATTACAGCGGCTGTCAGTGACCGCAGATTGGGACAGGTTATGGTGCTTGGGCGTCGGTCTGACAACAGCCATGGAGCATTGCCGGATGGGCCCCGATCCCCGCTATGTACGATTACTGCGGCGTCTGGATCACGAGTTGGGCATACAGATCCGCGGCCAACTGACCGTGTCTGATCAGACCTTGGTGGATGATTTGCTCATGGCCATATCTGACCTGCCCAGTAGCCAGAATCTGACGCAGAGTATTACACAACACCAAGGACGACCGCCGGTTGTTGACCGGGTACAAGGCCGTGATAAGGCAGGGCACGATATAGGCAGGTGCGAGACCGGATCCGAGTCACCTAAAAAATTACCTCAACCAGTCATTCTGGTGGTGGATGATTCCCGCGTTGCACGCCGAGTGGCAGCTCGTATATTGCAAAATGATTATACGGTTATCTCAGCTGCAGATGGTGAGGCCGCCCTGGAACAGATAACACGGCAGCCCCCTGATCTGCTGTTGCTGGATACCGAAATACCGCGCATGGGCGGTGACGAATTAATGTTGCGACTGCACGAGAATACGGCTACAGTGCGCATCCCGATTCTGCTGTTGTCCTCAGGAGCTGGTCTGTTGCGTGCCCGCGAAGGCAAGTGCTCGGCAACTGCATGGTTGGAGAAACCTTATCAAGGTAGCGAGCTTTTGCAAAAGGTACATTCGTTGCTGGCGAAAGCCGCAGAACCAGCATAGCAATAGTGGCGTCTAGGAGACTATGATGATGCGCCGTAATTTATGGGGCATTTTTGCGATGTTTGGTCCAGGTCTGGTGGTGATGTTTGCCGATACCGATGCGGGGAGTGTGATCACCGCTGCACAAAGTGGGGCCGTGTGGGGGTACAAGCTCCTGCTGCTGCAGCTCCTGCTCATCCCTATTGTCTACATCGTTCAGGAGCTTGCGGTGCGGCTGGGTCTGGTAACCGGCAAAGGGCATGGTGAGCTGATTCTCGAACACTTTGGTAAGGGCTGGGCCTGGCTTTCGGTCTCCACCCTGATTATCGCCTGCCTGGGCGCCTTGGTCACCGAGTTTGCCGGGGTTGCCGGTGCCGGGTTGCTATTTGGAATACCACCCTGGCTTAGTGTGGGGTTGGCTGTGCTGCTGCTTTCGATTGTGGTTTGGACCGGCTCGTACCTCTCGGTTGAGCGAATTGCCATCCTGATTGGCAGCTTTGAATTGATTTTTTTGCTGGTGGCTTGGTGGGCCCATCCTAGCCCTGCGGCCATGTTGAGTGGCCTGACCCAAATTCCATGGCGCCAGCCAGGATATCTATACTTGGTTGTGGCTAATATTGGTGCTGTGATTATGCCCTGGATGATATTTTACCACCAGTCTGCGGTCGTGGATAAAGGGATGACAAGCAAGGATCTACGGGTGGCCCGTCGGGACACTGCCCTGGGAGCAATCATTACCCAGTTGATCATGATCGCAATACTGGTGACGGTTGCAGCAACTATTGGTGTGTATCATCCCGGTAAATCACTGAATACGGTACAGCAGATAGCCGATGCACTGACGCCATTTCTAGGCAAGACGTTTGGAACCATCTTGTTTGCCCTGGGCATGGTTGGAGCATCACTGGTGGCCGCGATTGTGGTTTCCCTGGCAACGGCGTGGGGATTGGGTGAAGTGAGTGGCTACAAGCGATCTCTCGAACACCAGCCTGATAAGGCCCCGTGGTTTTACATCGTCTACACCGCGATGTTATTAATAGGAGGGGGTATGGTGGTTTCCGGGGTGAACCTGGTCAACCTGAGTGTGGCCGTACAGGTGATGAATGCTGCACTGTTGCCGATTGTGCTGGGCTTTCTCTACCTGTTGGCACTTAAGGCCTTACCAAAACAACACCGTCTACAGGGAGGTTATTCCGTGGTGGTGGGCATGGTAGTGGCCATTACCAGTACCTTGGGGATGTACGCTGCGGCTACCCCGTTCTTCTAGGAGGCTGTCCGAGAATAGGAGCCGTAGCGAGGCCCTTTGCATAGGGGGCCTTCGCACAGGGGTGCTGAGTAGTTGCGTTTTTGCAATAAGCACTGTAGACAAATGCCGTAGTAAGGGTGAGAGTAGTAAGATGATGTAAACTAAGCTATTATAGAACAATCAGCGGCTCCCTCTAGCCGAATAGGAGGCGGATTTGCTGGCTGTTGTACAGTGACCACACCGGTAGAAAGGGGTTTGATATGACCGAAAAGACGATCAAAGGAGAGCTGGAAAAACTGGGTCTGAAAAATCTGGAGTGTATTTACTGGAATAGCCCAAGCCCAACCCTTTATGAAGAGGCGGTACGTCGTCGTGAAGGTCATGTTTCTCATATGGGTCCACTGGTCGTTCATACGGGGTATTACACCGGGCGTGCCGCAAAGGACAAATTCCTGGTCAAAGAGCCCAGTAGTCAGGATGAGGTTTGGTGGGGGGATGTTAATCAACCTTTCTCAGAGCAGGATTTCGACTTGTTGTGTGATCGGGTATGCCGTTATATGGAGGGGCGTGAGGTCTTTGTCCAGGATTGTCTGGCCGGAGCAGATACCACTTTCGAGGTTCCTGTCAGGGTCATAACCCAGGAAGCCTGGCATGCCCTGTTCGCGCGGACTATGTTAATCCGACCGGTTGATCTGCAGCGTACCCTGGCCGTAGATGAGCCTCGTTTTACGATCATTCATGTACCACATTTCCATGCCATCCCTTCGGTGCAGCACACCAACTCGGAAGCTTTCGTCATCCTCCATCCGGGGCGTAATCTGGCCTTGATCGGCGGCACCTCCTATGCCGGTGAGATCAAGAAAATGGTTTTTACCCTGATGAATTATCTGTTGCCCAAACAAGGTGTGTTGTCCATGCATGCCTCGGCCAATATTGGCAGGGAAGATGATGTGGCGGTATTCTTCGGGCTTTCGGGTACCGG
>DRJH01000257.1 GCA_011052285.1 Gammaproteobacteria bacterium | reverse complement strand
TAACCGCGTTGCATTGCATCCTCGTATAACCAGCCGAAGTGACCCCAGGCAGAACCAATCTCTACTAATTTTTCCAGCTCGGGGTGATGCCAATCCATGATACAACGACGGCCACCGACGTGTGGGGTTAGCAAATGGCCTTCTGGATCGTGTATATAGGCAGCCCATAATTCCTCCAGCGGCCAGGCGCCGGGATTTGCGACTGTGGTTCCCGAATCTTCATTCCAGTCTACCGAACGCACGTGCGTGCCATCTTTCAGGTACGGAAACTCCGGCTCACCATCATGCAGGAAGATGACATTATGGTCGCCACCGGCACAGGAGCTACCACACCATTCCGTTCCCGGATAGGCGACGAATTCACCGTCTACGGTTATATCGCGAATCAACTCGACTGTTTTTTTCCAGCGCTCGGTGGTGATGTTAAAGTCATTGTGCGCAAAGGCCAGCACATCAAGGCCTGTCACATCTCGTCCGTAGGTCAGATTATAACTGGTGGAGTTGGTGCCAACTGTATCTTCCGAATGAACATGCAAATCGGTATAGAAAATCCGTGGGAAATCCAGTTCTTTATCGATGGTGACATAAAAGGTATGGTGTTTGACTACAGGATGGTCCGGCATAACAGCGACAATCACTAGCTCACCCGGTTTATCGGTAGGCATGTCTTCCAGCAATTGTACCGACCAGCCTTGTTTTGGCATGACAATATCTTTTTCATAACAACTCTTGCCATCCAGTGTTGCCGATATGTGCACTTTATCTGCACGTGACCAACAGGTGTTACCCCATTCATCTTCGGCGCGGATACGTAGCGGAATTTTCTCGCCCTGTTTAACCAGACGTGAACCTGCCCACTGCAATAAAGCAGGATGCCCGGGCTTAATATTGATCGTGAGATCAGGTTCAACCGCCGCAAACCGTGAGGTGCCTAGTGGATCGGCATAGCAACGGAATTTAAAGAATTCTTCTGTGAAGGTTTGTACACGCGTACCCGGCCCACCAAAGCGACGGTCACCCAGGCGAATAATAATATGGTCACCCGCTTTTAAATAGCCATCATAGGTATCGACGATCACGGCTTTCTGGAATGGACGCTCGTGACCCTTTTGGTCAAAGCGTACCGATAGTTTTTGAACGGAGGCCGGACTTTGTCCCTCTACAGTCGGTGCGGCATGATATTCTGCAGACACATAATTAGCAGCAGCCGGTTCGGTTGTTTGAAACAACTCCCAGTCCGAATAAAAACGGAAGGTCGCCTTGAACCAGGAACCATCGGCCATACCGGATTGTCCCAACGTGTAATCAATAATAACTTCCTGCCATGAACCGGCAACCATCTCTTCTACGTTACAACTAACCGAGCCGAGAAAAGGCATGTCCTTGGTCAATTGGTATAAACCAATGGGGGCAGTGTATGAGTCGCCTAGTTTTGTTTTTAACTCAGCGTCAGTCATTTTTTTCATGGATACAACCTCTTTACTTGTTCTCTTATTATTTCTGGTAAGTATTGGTCTCGTCCCTGTCCACCAGGTCGAGTACATTGCCTGGTTCGTGCACCGAGCCCGTTGCCCTAGTCTAACGCTAGGCCCTGCCCGTTCCTGTCACGCAGGCGACAAACACGGTGCTTTTTCTCAGTCGCCTTTGTGTGCCCCTGCCGCCGCAGCCGCTTCCAGCCTTTTCTTGCGACCGGCGAGAATGCTGTTCCAGAAGGTGCGTACAACCACAATCAACGTCAGCGCCATCAGCACCATGGCAACCGGACGTTGGAAAAACATGTACGTGTCATATTCAGAAATGATCACCACTTGCTGCAGGGATCGCTCCCACTCCGGCGCCAGGATGAGTCCAATCAGAAACGCTACGTACGAGTAGTCAAACTTCCGCATAAAGTAGCCTACAAAACCAAACGTGAGCATGACGCCTACATCGAACATGGACGACTTGCCCAGGTAGGCGCCCATAATGCAGGTGAATACCACGATTGGATACAGGATCATTGCCGGGATATTCACAGCCTTGCAGAAATAACGCAGCCCGAAGCGTCCGATCACCAGTAAAAACAGGCTGGCCAGCAACAGGCTGCCATAAATGCCGTACATGAGCTGCGCATTTTCCTGGAACAGCAATGGGCCCGGCTGCATACCGTGGATCATGAACGCCCCCATTAACATCGCCGCAGCAAGGTTTCCGGGGATGCCTAATACGAACAACGGGATCAGGCTGGCAGCGACCACCGAGCTATTAGCCGACTCGGATGCTGCGATGCCTTCCAGGCGACCCTTGCCGAATTCTTCCTTATGCGGGGACCGCTTCATCGCCTGGTCATAGGACATGAATGATGCCACCGGCGCGCCCAAACCCGGCATGGCGCCAACGCCAATCCCGATCAGACTGCCACGTAGTAAAGTCTTTTTGCTTTCAAAGAATTCCCTGGCCGATAGCAGTCGGTCTTCGCGTTTTGATGAGAATTTAGTGGCCGCTTGATCGCAACCTCCCCTGGCCCTCAGTTTTTCCAGCTGCAGCAGAATTTCAGAGAAGGCCAATAAACCAATCGCCACCGGAATCAGTGACAAACCACCGCCAAGTTGATACATATCGAATGTAAGCCTGGGTAAGGCGGTAACCGGTTCGGTACCGATCAGCCCGAGTAGAATCCCGAATCCGGCGGCAATCAGACCACGTAAAATAGACGAGGTGCCTATACCGGCAATAACCGTTAATGCCAGTGAAATTAGCGCAAAGATTTCCGCCGGCCCCATGAACAGGGCAACTGCGGCAAGAGGGGCGGCGATCAGGATCAGTACCACCGTGGAGATAAAGTCGCCAGCCACTGAACTATACAAAGCCATTCGCAGTGCCTTTTCACCCTTCCCCTGCTGGGTTAGCGGATATCCATCCCAGGCGGTAGCTGCGGCTTCTGGTGTACCCGGCGTACGTAATAATACGGCCGATACAGCGCCACCGAAGAACGCACCCTTATTTAAACCCACCAGAAAGCCGATGGCGGTTAATGGCGACATATAATAAGTAACTGGAATGAATAGAGCGATAGCCATAGGGCCGTTAATACCGGGAATAGCCCCAATCAACACCCCAACAGCAACGCCGATAAACACAAACATTAAACTGGCAGGTGAAAGTGAGTCAAGCAAGCCCGCAAAGATCATTTCCATAGTTATGGTATTCCGCTAGTTGTTATTGTTATAAAAGAATTTGTGGGCCCGGCACTGGCACGCCGAAACCATAACGCATGACGACGTAGAGAACGGCCGTCAAAATGACCGCTAAGGCAATAATTTGCACCCACTTGCGACTGCCTATGGCGTATTGAAAAATTATAAGAAAAGCGATTGAAGTAAGTACGTAACCAATATATT
>DRJH01000256.1 GCA_011052285.1 Gammaproteobacteria bacterium | reverse complement strand
CTTTTTCAACTCCTTCAAACACCAGATTTAGTTATAGCTCTTTCGATCATGAATGCGCCTTATTGGGCATTGAGCATCGTCTGCCCCACCCCGACATCCACAAACCCACGGTAGGGTCGAACGTTTCAACGGGCGTATCAGCGAGGTACTGAACACCACCCACTGCAACTGTGCCGAACCATTAAGTACCACGCTTGCGCGCTATGCCGTGCTCTACCATCAACAACTTCCACAAAAGGCTCTGGACCACCGCGCCCCCATTGAAGCCATGAAGGAATGGCAACGCACCCACCCAGAATTGTTTGTCAAAAGAATACGTAAACTTGCGGGACCCGACAACTAACCAGGCAGTAGTTCACTCTGTTTTTTATCTTGTCTAGTACGGGTACAACCAACTTGAAAGATATGGAGAGAGAGTAATATCACTGTGTTTATGTTAGTGGGGAGTATTTACAATGTATATATGGATTAGCATATTTCGAGCTAACAATATCTTCAATAGGGGTACCTTTTATTGTGAGTGATATTTGTCCTATCGAAATTTGGTAATTTGTACGATATTACAATACTAGGATACCTAAGAGTTGTGCGTTGGTCACCGTGTGGACCCGTAAACGACATATTTTACAGTGACATCTTGTGGTGTGGAGAATAACGATGAGCAAAGAAAATGTTCCAAGGAGTGACACTATTGCCGTTCATTGGCGTGAAGAGCCATTGATCAGGCCCCAGACCGAATTTGTCGGCCAGTCGAACGTGAGCAGTCCGGCCATCTTCGAGCGCTTCGGTGAAGATAATTTTCCTGAGTGTTTCGATGAATATGCACAGATGCTGACGTGGTATAAATCATGGCGTGAGACTCTGGATAGCAGTAATCCACCTTTTTATCGTTGGTTTGTTGGTGGCGAGATCAATGCCAGCTTCAATTGCATTGATCGGCATCTACCGAAACGGGCAGGCCAGGTAGCTTTTCATTTTGTGCCTGAGCCGGAAGATGCGCCGCTTGTCAGTATTACCTATCAGCAGCTTTACTGGCGGGTCAATGAAATGGCTGCGATGCTACGTGAAGAGTTTGGTTTGCAACGTGGTGATGGCGTTACCCTTCATTTGCCCATGACCCTGGAGCTGCCCATTACCATGCTGGCCTGCGCCAGGCTGGGCGTTATTCATACGGTAGTGTTCAGTGGATTTAGTGGTCGGGCTTGTGGCGATCGAATTGTCGATTCGCAAAGCCGCCTTTTGATAACCATGGATAGCTATTATCGTGGTGGCAAGCTCCTTGATCACAAGATCAAGGCTGATGAAGCCGTAGATCATGCCGCAGAGGGGGGCCATACCCCGGAGAAAGTGCTGGTCTTCCGACGCGAGCCCGGCAAATATGCCAGTGACACCCCCATGCACGACGGTCGCGACGTCTTTGTCGATGAAATATTGCCCCGGTTTAAATCCCGCGAAATTGAACCCGAGCACATGTTGGCCGAGGACACCCTGTTTTTGATGTACACCTCGGGGAGTACCGGCAAGCCCAAGGGTTCGCAGCATTCGACGGGGGGCTATCTTGCTTACGCCGCGGGCACCTCAAAATATGTACTCGACATTCATCCTGATGATGTCTATTGGTGCATGGCCGATATCGGCTGGATTACCGGACACAGTTACATCGTTTACGGTCCCCTGGTACTTGGTACCACCTCGGTGCTGTTCGAAGGCGCCCCCAATATTCCGGACACCGGACGACCGTGGCGGGTATCCGAGCAGCTTGGGGTAAATATTCTGCACACCTCACCTACCGCAGTGCGGGCCTTGCGCAAGGCCGGTACCGAAGTACCCGCGCAATACAAGTACCACTTTAAATCCATGACCACCGTAGGTGAGCCCATTGAACCGGAGGCCTGGCGCTGGTATTACGAGGCCGTAGGCAAGGGTAAGGCGGTCATCACCGATACCTGGTGGCAGACTGAAACCGGAGGCCATCTACTCTCAACCCTACCGGCCATCCATGATATGAAACCAGGCAGTGCCGGCCCGGCGCTACCCGGAATCTATGCGTCAATACTTGACGACCAAGGCAAGGAGATTGAACCCGGTACATCGGTTGCCGGCAGCCTGTGTATCCGTAACCCCTGGCCGGGAAGGATGCTGACGATCTGGAGAGATGACCCGCGCTTTATCGCTACGTATTACCAGCGCTTTTGCACTAACGCCAAGAGTAGCGACTGGCGTGACTGGCCTTACTTCGCCGGCGATGGTGCGGTACAGACGGCAGATGGTTACTACAGGATCTTGGGCCGACTGGATGATGTGATCAATGTTGCCGGGCATCGGCTGGGCACCAAGGAGCTTGAATCATCTTGTTTGACCGTTGAGGTGGTGGTCGAGGCGGCCGTTGTGGCCGTGCCGGATGAAATCAAGGGAGTCGTTCCCGAGGTATTCGTTTCGCTGCGCACCAATGTTGAGGCCAGTGAGGCAATTGAGCAACGGATCAAGCAAGCCATTCTGGATGACATCGGGCCAATCGCTAAACCGCGCAATGTATGGATCGTACCGGACATGCCGAAGACGCGTTCAGGGAAGATCATGCGTCGAGTTCTGGCGTCGTTGTCGGCGAAGAAGGATCCGGGGGATGTAAGTACTCTCGCCAATCCGGAAATCGTAGAAATCATCCGCGTATTGGTTCAAAAATGATAAACCGTATTTTACTGGAGGGGTTGTATATGAAATTTAAGAAATCGAGTAGTCTGTTAGGAATCGTTTCTGCACTGGCTCTGGCAAGTATGCCGTTCGCGGCACTTGCTGGCACCCCTGTTACTGCTCAGGGTGTTCAACCGGTAAAGAAAGCGCTTGCTGTGAGCACGGCTAATTTAGAAAATATGGTATTACTGGCCGATAACACATCAAGTCCGTCCGCAAAAAAATCACATGATTTTCCTGCCCATGCACAAATTGCTCCGTCGGCAAAAAAAGAACCCTTTGCCATAAAAGTCGGAAGAGGTACGCTTACCATCAATGGGTTCTTGAGCGTGGTAGGTTTCTGGCAAGATCAGCCCTACGGCGCTGCCAATGGCGTCTTTGGCACCTTTCCGGTACCCGTTTCGGCAACGCAAATAAATAATACCGGAGATTCAATAACCGGTGGCGATGTCAGGAACTCCCGGCTGATGGTGAACTTTTCTGAACCACTGTCCAATGGCTGGTTGGCAGGGGGCTTCCTGTCGAGCGATCTTGAGGGTGGATTCAACGGTTCGGGGATCGTTAGTGGGCAGCAACAGAATCCACGTTTACGGCAAATGTTCATCACCTTGTCGAAAGGAAATACCTCAATCAAGATTGGTCAGCAGGTGACCCTCACAGCCGTTCAATTCCCTTATTCACTGGCTCACATGCCAGAGCCGGATGGTTTTTTCTGGGCCAACGGCACCTGGTGGTATCCCGGCGTGACAGTTACCCAGACGTATCACAGCGGATCCTCCACGGTTGCGGTTACGGGAGGCATTTTCCAGGGTAGTTATGCGGGTCCTGGATCAACCACCAACTATACGACTGCGGGCAACGCTGGATTTAAGCCGCAGATTGAAGGACGAGTCATCTTTTCCGGAAAAGCGGTCGGGGGCTCATCCTGGTCGGCGTTCATAATGGGTCATTACCAATCCATTAACCTCAATGGTCCCTTCGGGATTCCAGCTGCCGGTACCCCCCCCAAGATGTCCTATAGTTCAGACATGGTGGAAGCCGGTGGGTCATTTACCCATGGACCGTTCGTGGTGAAGGGTAACGTTCAGTCCGGTCAAGGGATGGCCAATAATCTGTTTGACTATATTCAGTCAGGGGCCATCAAGTTCTACGGTGGGTGGGTCCAGGCCGGTTTCCATTTTCAGCCTGATTGGGCTGTCTATGCCGGGTATTATTACAACCATCCAAATGCCACCGATGTTGTGGCCTGGGGTGGCCACTTCCTTACCGGCAGAGCGTATATAGCTACTCTGGCCTATGATTTGGGATCCTATGGTCTGGCACTTGAATGGATGCACAACAACCAGCGTTACACCGCGGGAGGAGTAGAGTCCACGATTACCGGTAACCAGGTTACGTTGTCAGCAATCTATCGATTCTGATCCGGGAGACTGGCGGGTGGCATCGGTTTGCCACCCGTCACTGATGACTGACAAATAGGCCTTGTTCACTAGCTCTGGTCTCGTTCGGACATGGCCTGTAATGTTCATTTGAAACCGCTTTTCAGCAGGAATGAATATGAAAATCAAACGACTATTTTGGATACTCCTTCTAGCATTGGTGCCCGGATCCGTCCTGGCAGCCGGGTCAATGCCCACAGCAATTCGTATAGGAACCCTGTATGCGAGTACGGGTCCGTTTTCCAGTCCATCCATGTCCCAGTTTCATGGGCTGCAGTTTTGGGCTAAGCAGGTCAATTCGCAAGGTGGGGTATTCGTCAAGAGGTACGGGAAACGGATTCCAGTGAAACTTATCGCCTACGACGATCAGAGCAAGACCAGT
>DRJH01000255.1 GCA_011052285.1 Gammaproteobacteria bacterium | reverse complement strand
TTTCGGCTGTTCCAATACCAGCAGCGGCATGGCTGTTTGGTAGTGGGCTGATCGGCCTGATCGGGGCAGGCTCTCGCAAAGTAATCTGAGTCTGGCTCAGAAGCATAACAACCCCGCTGTTTATCCTCCAGCGTTGGCTCATCTGCTGAAACACTTTCAGCACGATCCCAATAATACGTAAGGAGCAGTCACCATGAACATGTCAAAACATCCATTGCCACCGCCATAGCCTGTGCTGGGCGCCACAAACCAAGCAGCCCAGGCTGCTCTCTTGCTACCGGCAGCATTCTGGAATTCAATCCCGGTACGCTAATCTGCTTTTTAGGAGGCACACAAGATTGCGGCACTGCCAGTGATGTCATATGTGTAACCGGACCCCCCAATGCCCCGGTTGATCTTGCAGGCACAATAAGCAACGGTTCGGGTCTTGCCACTATCACCTGCTCGATGGCATCCTGTTCAATGAGCAGTACATTTACGCTGAGCTGTGCGGCGACTGTCGCACTGGACGATCCATCCGGCTTTGGTGGCGGCGCCCCGTACAGCCAGTACTATCTGTAAAGTTAACCGACTTGCCGGCAGGACTTAACATATACCGGGAAAATGGTGAAAGCGGTATGGTACGATACTGATAGACTTCCGTTATCCTTAGACACGATAATATTTACAAACAGCCAGCTTAATGGACACCAGGGGAAACATCTCACAGGAAAAACTGGCAGCACGGCGTGCTTATGTGCAGCAATCGCCCAGATCGCCCGTCACCGTTTTCCACCATATCCCCAAATGCGGTGGCACCAGTGTACTGGATGCACTAGCCAACTGGTTCATGATGGTGCCTGACTACGGCTCCGGATGGACCGGTTACTACCCGAAAAAGCTCAACACTGACTCGCTCCGTTCTGCACATTGCCTCTGCGGTCACTTTGAGCTGGAGGGTAACCACCTGCACCAGAGGTATCCCGAGGTATTTACATCCAACAGGTTTCGGGTCATCACCTTTGTAAGAGACCCGCTGCAAGTCAAGCTCTCGTTGTTCCGCTACGAGAAGGAAAACAATGTATTAAAAACAGATGTTATTGAAGACCACCTGTTATCCCGCCCCAACTATATTGCCGACAGGTTCCCGGCAACACTGGACAACTACAGAGAGATTATAGACCGGTATTTCTTTGTTGGAATCCTCGAAAAAGGGCAGGCCTGCCTTGATAATCTGGCCAGGGTGCTGGACAAACCCGAGGTAGTTATGCCGTGGAAAAACGACACCCGCAAAGATAATAGTACGAACATGGGAAATATATCATCAGCTTTTCTGGAGAGGTTCAGAGAGGATAATGCGCTTGATTACCTGATCTATGACTACTGCACCGAAAAATTCAGACAGTCCAGTCAGTAAACAATGCTATAAAATATAGTCACAATCGATGATTCAATGGTGCGCTCCAGTCGAACTGAAAGGCTTCGCCCGGTGCGAAAATCAAGGGCACACAGGTGCCACGGTTACCGCGTGCCGGGTACTTCGGTTCAGTATTGGGGGCAAATCAACAATCAGCGGAAAGCCTTCAAAGGATTTGGGCAATACGGAATAGGGGTCAACCGACACTTGTTCTGCTATGGCGCCATCGAAATAGTTGCTGCAGGCACCGATGTATCGACAACACCATTGAGATCGTAATAGGTAATTGAATTCAGAACAGGCGTACCACTTATTTGGTAGTAGTACTCCGGGAACTTTGGCACGATAGAAATACGCGCCTCGTAGCTGTACATCCCAACAGGACTAACCAGCATGATATTGAAGTTGTTACCATTTCTTTTCCATATCAGGTTTGTCTGGTTGGAGATATTCTGCGGTTGATCATCAAGTATTACAGCTATACCCCTGTCAACTACAGTACCGCCTCCCAAGTTTGATATTGGAACTGTCACATCCAGTTCGATTGCACCATATGACTCGGATTCTGCAGAACCTTCAGGAAGAACCTCAGGCTTGATAACTGCATGCGGGAGGGATTCCGCTTCCGTCAGATCACCCGGTGTGCTAGTGCCATCTATAGTCGAGTAATCAAACGAACTAGGCGATCCGGTTCCGGGAAGTATTGTGATGGGGATATTCAGTCCATTCGGTGTTGCCGCGAATCGCGGATATGCAACTGCACTTGTTGTAGCTACGCGTATGGTACCACTACCTTCAGGAAGACCCGTTGGAAGGTCAGCCACCACAATACTGAGCCATGCACCGTGCGATGATCGCCTGGGTATACTCGTAGAGCGAGCCAGCCATGCGTGACTGGTCTTGTCTGGTAAAAGCCTGAGGACATTTCGGACAGGAACGGGAGTACCCAGCTCGGGGTTCAGATCAGGGTCCACACCAGGCGCAAAGAACTCGACCGTTGTGTTACTTGTCGTCATACCATCAGCAGAGCCAACGGCAAGCGTGATGGTATCGCCAGCTCGCGCTGCAGTCGGTACAGGCTGGAGTGCTACACACCCGGAAATGAACCAGGCGGCAACTATTACAACCAGCGTTTTAAAAACCTCGGGATTCAGTTTCAAAACAGTAAATCCCCTGTGCATAGACTTCACCTTGATTACTTAATTATCGAAAGCACGTCAAACAGGTGTACAGTCGAAGAATCACCTATAGTTTTCACTACAATATCTCTAACGACTAATTAAAGTCCTTTATTAGAAAATAATCAACATCTTCCGAAACCCACGCTGTTCAGACACACCGTATCAGATCTACATATTTTACGTTTTCTCAATGAGTTACAACTACGCTAAAAGACACAGGCGCGTTTGAAAGCGACCGGCACGTCAATAACCGCTTTGTAGATCTTCAACCCTGCATGATTCATGAGCCGTTACGACATATGCCGCCAGATGCCTATCAGCAGGTGGCACGGTCTATGCCGGGCATCAGTCCTGCCGGTCGATGGTGATCCCCTGCCGGCCCTGAATGCGTCCATCGGGATGGTCGGCCGATACATGGGACTGATGGAAAGCATCCTGCCCACCCAGATCGAGCAGCATGCCCACAGGCCACTGATCATCGGGGAATCCCCCGGGTTTCAAGGCGTAGCCCTGTGACTGGCTGGTGGATTCGTAGGTGTCATCACCTGCCACTTCCATCAATATCCCCACGCCGTATGGTTTCAACCCCGCCCCCTGAGATTGCCGGTTGGACTGATAGCTGTCATTACCGCGGTAATCGTACAGCATCCCCACCGCCCGATCCATGCCCACGCCCTGGCAATGTTCATAGCCCGCATAGTTATCGTCCCCGGACCAGTCACCGAGAAAACCGGCACCGAGGTGCAGACTCTCGCCCTGACAGTGTTCAAACGCCTCATAGTGGTCGTCCCCGGCCCGATCCACCAGCATTCCCAACCCGAACCAGTAAGCGCCTCCCTGGGCAAACAGATCGGCCCGGTAACGATCCTGCCCATTCCTGTCCAGCAACACCCCCACACCACCGGAAACACGCGGCCTGATACCGAATGAATAACCCTGACATATGCTGAGGTAATGCGCCTTTGCATGCCGCTTGCGCCTGGCGGGCGACCGATCGGGTACCAAACCACCGCAGGAATAACTGTCATTCCCC
>DRJH01000254.1 GCA_011052285.1 Gammaproteobacteria bacterium | reverse complement strand
TAGAAGACTGTTTGGCTGACCGTCACTTTGTCATTTATAGAGATCTGACTGTTCGATACGAAAATGAGATCGGGACGGAGACGACAGGCGCCAGCAATAGTGAGGAAGCGTACCCGGATGAGTAATCAGTTGAAGTTGGTATTTTTGGTATGGGCGCTTGTGATGGCGGTTCCGGCATTCGCCGTGGACGTTTCCAGCACCCGGGTGAAAGAAACCGATACCGGCGTTTCGGCGACGTATGAACATACGTTGATGTCATCGGAGTTGGCGCATTCACGCTTATGGGAACTGTCGGTGATGGAATGGCGTCGCTACAAACAGTTGATGCAAGGGATTCGCGGGAGTATCAGCCCCTCGACGATATCGCCCATCGAAGTGCTGGGTATCCATGCGCGGGATGAAGCAGAGCGCCAGCGGTATGCCGAAGTGTGGGCACGCGCCATGCGGGAGGATGTAGACCGTATTCTCGCGTTTCAACGTGCCTACGATGCGGCGGGCAAACGCCTGTATCCGAATGAACCGCTGATCGATGTTGACCGGTTACCCCGCAAGACAGAAGAGACGGGCGCGTTGCAATCCACCGATCGCCTGTTGTTCTTCGTGCGTCCCAAGTGTCCCGTCTGTGATGTACTGACGAATAAACTGTTGAAGCGGATCAATGAAGTTAGTGGCATCGATATCTACCTCACGGACATCGCGCCGGGTGATGATGCGGCAGTACGGGATTGGGCCTTGACTCACCGGATTGATACCGAATGGGTGCGCAGCAGACGGATTACCCTCAATCATGACGGCGGTGCCTTGGACAAACTGACGCATGGCCGGGGTGAAGTCCCTTACGTCTTACGCCGTCGAGGCGAGGACATCTCAAAACTTCGGGCATCGGATCTTTAGATAATGGAGACGATGGCCTGGTCGAGACACTATGAAGTCTGGCTGATTGTGCTTGCAGGCCTGATTTTTCCCAGTGCAGGTTGGAGCGAGGAAGCGGTGCCGGTGGGTTACCAATCTGTCGCGGCAGAAAATGGCATTCCCTATTCCTTATTATATGCAGTCGCCCTCACCGAGAGTGGTAAACAGGTGGCATCAAAAGGTGTCTACCGGCCCTGGCCATGGACATTGAACGTTGCAGGGCAAGGTTACTTCTTTGAGTCGCGCCACGCGGCCTGGCAGGCATTGACGGTCTGGCTTGAGAAGGGCAAACGCTCCATTGATATCGGGCTGATGCAAGTCAATTGGCGCTACCACCAGGTGCGACTGGGTACGCCGTGGCAGGCACTCGATCCGTATTTCAATCTGCGTGTCGGTGCGGAGATCCTGCAGGACTGTTATATCACCCGGCAGGACTGGTGGGCCAGCGTGGGTTGTTACCATGCACCGACGAATCCGCAGCGGGCCGACCGATACCGTCGCCGCGTGCTTTCCCGCTGGCAGCGGATTGCGCATACAGGGTAGCGTGATGAGTCGATTGGGTTGTTTACATTGGAGCTGGATCGCAATGGCAATCGTTCCTGCCATAGCCCAAGCCGAACTGACGGTCATCTACGACAGCGGTCATACCCGGCCCATCGCACCGTTTCTCGAGGTCTTCGAATCGGCCGATAAAATACCGCAGCAAAGTCCGGCCCCGACAAGGCCACAACTCGGTGTGGCCGATCCAGAAGCCTGGCTGCCCATTCAATCGCCCGGCCTGACACCGGGGTCTGTGCAAGCAAGGTCGCATGACCGACCGTTCGCGCGCCCATTTTTTCTGATCGGTTCCGATGCGCGGTCGGTGCAGTGGCTTCAGGACCACCGGGATCGACTCAAGGAAATCGGTGCTGTCGGCATGCTGGTGCAGGCCAAGACGCTGGATGATCTGCGCACGATCGCCGAATTGGCGGATGGCTTGTCCATCCTGCCGGCATCGGCGAGCGATATCGCGAAAGCCTTGGGGATCTCGCATTATCCCGTATTGATTTCCGCTCACGGCATCGAACAGTGAGCGAGCACCCCATTGAGGCCCTGCTGCGACCGCCGGTCGAGCTTTGGTCGACCCTGGTGGCCTTTGCCACGGCGGCGATTGCCATTTTGGCACCCTGGTCCCTGATGATGCCACCGGGCGTGGCTTACGGTGCTGGCGCCTTGCTCTTGTTGATGGGTCTGATCCGGGGGCGGCAGGCCTTGCGGGTGCTGCGCTACCAACGCAATATGCGCCGGATGCCCACGTACAAGGTGCGATCCAACAAGATCCCGCTCAGTCGTCGTAAACTCTTTCTGGGCCGCGGCTTCCGCTGGAGCCAGAAGCACACCCAGCGCCTGCGCGATACCATCCGGCCAGAAGTCCAACATTACGTGCAACCCGGTTCCCTCTATCAATGGGCACGTCGCAAGGAAGTTGCCTGGGAGACTGTGCCGATCCTGAGCTGGTTGGCGTATTTTCTTCGAGCGCGCGCATGGTGGAACCCGTTGGCACCATTACCCGCCGTCGGTGGCAAACCGGCACTGCATGCGGTCGAGCTGGAAGAACAGGATGTGTGGATGGATATCGGTGAGCGGGTGGGGCACACACTGGTATTGGGCACAACACGAGTTGGAAAAACACGTCTGGCTGAGATCCTCATTACCCAGGACATCCGGCGCGGGGATGTCGTGATCGTCTTCGATCCCAAGGGTGACGCCGGGCTGTTGCGGCGCATGTACGCCGAGGCCAAACGGGCCGGGCGTGCCAAAGACTTCTACATGTTCCATCTCGGGTTTCCGCAGGTCTCGGCCCGTTATAATGCCATCGGCAACTTCTCGCGTATCACCGAAGTGGCGACCCGGATCGCCAACCAGCTCCCCAGCGAAGGCAACTCAGCAGCGTTCAAGGAATTTGCCTGGCGTTTCGTCAATATCATCGCGAGAGCACTCGTGGCCCTGAACCGTCGCCCGGACTATCAGCAGGTTCGGCGTTACATCAATGATATCGAACCCTTGTTTATGGAATATGCTCGCGCGCATCTGGATCAGCACGGCGCGGAGGACTGGAAAGCGCAGGTCGATGAACTCGCGGGCAATATAAAAGAACGTAACCTACCGGCTGCATTACGGGGGCGCAACATCGAAGCCATTGCCCTGATGCGGCACCTGCAGGCGCAGGACCTCTATGATCCGGTTCTCGATGGACTGGTGTCAGCATTCAAATATGACAAGACCTACTTTGACAAGATCGTCAGCTCCGTCGGGCCGTTGATGGAGAAACTCACTACCGGGAACATTGCAGAACTCATTTCTCCAAATTATCTGGATGAGAACGACACCCGGCCGATCTTCGAGTGGATGGATGTCATTCGCCGCAAGGGTATCGTCTACGTGGGGCTGGATGCCCTGACCGATACGACGGTGGCCAGTGCGGTCGGAAATTCCATGTTTGCAGACCTTGTGTCGGTCGCCGGTCACATTTACAAGCACGGCGTATCGGGCGAATCCACGGGTACACCCCCGACGATTTCCATGCACGCCGACGAGTTCAGCGAACTGATTGGCGATGAGTTCATCCCTTTATTAAACAAGGCAGGCGGTGCCGGGTTTCAGGTCACCGCCTACACACAGACCTGGTCAGACGTGGAGGCCCGCATGGGCAACCGGGCCAAGGCCGGGCAGGTGGCCGGCAACTTCAACACACTGATCATGCTTCGGGTCAAGGAACTGGCCACGGCCGAGATGCTCACGGAGCAGCTCCCGAGGGTTGAGGTCTTTACGCTGATGAGTGTGTCCGGCGTGGATGATTCGTCCGATCCCGGATCGGGTATCGACTTCAAGTCCCGCAACGAGGATCGTATCAGTGTCTCGGAAGTGCCGATGCTCACACCGGCTGAACTGATCACCTTGCCGAAGGGACAGGCCTTCGCGTTGTTGGAGGGTGGCCAGCTTTGGAAGATCCGCATGCCTTTACCGGCCACCGATTCCGATATGCCGGAAACGCTCACCGAAATTGCCAACGAGATGGAACGCACCTACATCACCAACGATCACTGGTATCGAATCCAGGAACCCTGGTGGGGAGCCGTAGCGGATATCACCGAGCCTACCGATGAAATAGAGGTTTCAGATGGCTGAAGCGGTTGTCGATCCACGCCGAAGGGTTGTTCAGGAAGGGCTGATCTCGAAAAGCCTGACAGCGATTGCCAAAATCATACAATGGTTGCTGCTCTCGCTCTTGTTTTCGATCATCATTGAGTGGGCCGGCATGGTGCTCTGGTGGCCGGACGAAGGCCTTGATCACAGTCGCACCATGCTCGCGCGCGAGATCAGTTATCTTGATAACGACTTTCGACGCAGCGTCGTCACATCAGACCCGGCACAGTTTGCCAAGCGGTTTGCCGATAATACCTATCACTACCTGTTCGAGGTGACGCGGTTCGTCGACTTTATCCGCTGGGTCTCTCCGCCGCCGACAACAAGCGAGCAAGGACTCAGACCAAAACTGCACAAGATGTACCACCCCATTGCCGAGTTCGTGATTGCGATGATGCAGGTGACCCAGGTGTTCTCAGTCCGCCTGGCAATTCTCAGTTTAGCGACACCCGTGTTCCTGCTGTTCAGCCTGGTGGCACTGGTTGACGGTCTGGTGCAAAGGGATCTTCGACGCTGGGGTGGCGGGCGAGAGAGTTCTTTCGTGTACCATTATGCCAAGAAAGCAGTACTACCGCTCGTATTGATCACCTGGGTAACGTATCTGGCGCTTCCGTTTAGTTTGCATCCAACGTTTATTGTACTTCCGTTTGTCGTGCTGTT
>DRJH01000253.1 GCA_011052285.1 Gammaproteobacteria bacterium | reverse complement strand
GGTTATTGGCCAGAACTCCTCCACAATCAAATCAGAAGCGACGATACACTTGCCCGTGATGAAGCCTGGAAATCGGACTGGGATGGCAAGACCATTGAGCTTAAACCGATGCATTCGGAAGGGTGGGGTTCAAAACAGTGGCGGAAATATAAAAATAGTACAGGTTCAGTCTTATCTTTATATTTCATACCCGTGTGTGGGTGGTTAAAGCTGCCGAATTACTATCTTGCTAGAGACAGAATCCGGAGAAAATCATATCGATTGGCACACCCTGACCGGAAATATAGCAATATGGGAACAAACCTCTCTAGCATGCTAACACGCTGGAGGAGATCATTAGAGAAAGAGTGCGGCGTTGATCCGAAAGAATTTTTCCTTAGCAACGGAATGGCCCAGGAAGAATTTGATGGATGTTGCTCTGATGACCCCACTAAAAGGGCGAGCTACAAAAATAGACCCCAATGGCAGCCTGTTATGGTGATTCCACCACCAGAAGTGGCTAAGCCCAACGGAGAAAAAAATGAACGCCGCCGTTAAAGTTACCACTACATTGACCCTGTTATTGACCGTTTCGGTTTCACATGCCTACAAGATTCAAACGCATGATGAGCTTAGCAAAAAGTCTGTTGGGTGCTCCGTCATGAGACAAGATACTTTTATGAAGAGTATCGGCTGGGTATCGATAACTGAGGATGATCCAAACTACAAATTTGACAGACCAGTACTTACGGGAGGGTCAATCAGCACTCGTGAGCATACGACTCAGGAGCTCATCGGCTGGGGTGCCCAGTATGAAGATGATATAGCGTCAATTAAACGTCCGCTAAACCATTTCTTCGACCCTTTGAGAAATAAACCACTTAATATATTGGGAGTAAATATACCCGGAAGCTCGACTTCGCCGAGTTGGGCAACGGAGGATGGTGAGCCTGCTGTCGGGAAAAATCAGGAAGAATTACCAGGTCAAAACAATTCCTTGTTTGATGCCAATGACATGATTTTTGCTGCCGTATCAGAACCGATAAAAAATAAACGTAAGGAAAACCGGGGTGAGTTTTTTCAGACACTGGGCATGGTGATTCACCATATCCAGGACATGGCACAACCGCAGCACGTACGCAATGATGCACATTGTAACGGGAAAGAAGAAGGGGTAGCTTGCTATGGCTTCCACAATCCAAGTTATTACGAAAAATATACTAACGCTAACTGGAAGACGATTCTTGGTGATTTCAACTGCAGCAGCTACCCCCAACTCGACCTACGGTTTTTTTCTACCGCTCGTGACTTCTGGCTAACAGCGAATGGCAATGGCCGAGGCATTGCTGAATTTACCAGTCGCAACTTTGTCAGTGCCGGGACCAATTTTCGAAGAAGCCTGTTCTTTAACGAGATTGTAGCTGATAAAAAATACCCTGATCCTGACCCAGCCAATAACGGTACCGGGCCGAAGGTCAATAAGGTAGATATTCAGGACCTGGTTCTAGAAGATCCGAGCCTAACGACATTGGGACTTGCGCTCTCAGGTGAGATCTGGTTTTACGAAACCCTGGTCACAGACAGCTACATTAGCAACTATACTGCACCCAATGAACGAGCCAGCACGGCTTCTTTGTGGAATGATAAACTTGAACGTTACAACATCAACCTCATTGAGGATGAATTTGGGGAAAACGCTGAGGCAGTAGTAAGAACATTTAACCTCAACCGGTTCAATTATAAAGCAGCCTATCCTTTCCTGTTCCCCCGCACTATCGCCTACAGTGCCGGTCTGATCAACTACTTCTTCCGCGGCCGGTTAGAGGTGAAAAATGTAGTCTATCTTGCTGGTGATTCACTCAAGTTTAAGGTAAAGAACAACACCAGCAAGAAAAACCCCGGCTATGCACCGTTCAGTTTTGCCGAGGGCAACTTTACTCTTTACTATGACGATAACACTGGAAATCGGTATAACATAACCAGCAAGGCTGCTGACCAAAGTGCCATGATTTTGACGGGCAGCAAAATTTTTGCAGATAAGGACGATTTTGACTTATCGTTCAATCTATCTGGCATAGACAATATAGATGTCAACAAACCGTTTACCCTGGTCTTTGATGGCAAGATCGGTAATCCTGTCCTGGATCAGACCAAATGGGAACGTGGCATTGCGGTAAAAACCTTTAGTCCGCAACGCTTGTTGGCCTTCGATGTCAGCCGGACAGATGGCAGTGCACCCGTACCCAATATCATCGATATCTACCAGTCACTGGATACGGGGAAAAGCTGGCAAAAAGTTTCAGAGATCCCCGTTCCTGTCAGCGATACTACCCCCGACCCAGGCGACCGCTTAGCAGTCAACGCTGTCACCTATATTGGTAACGGAAATCTGCTACTGTATCCAGATTATCTGAATTATAGTCACCCTTCTCCTAGTATTGGCAGTGTTACAGCACAACGCTTAGAGGAGTATGGCCAGCAAACTGGCGCCGTAGTCTCGCTGGACTGGAACACTCCGATCGCTGGATACAGGAATAACGTCTCGGACCTAAATGCGACCCTGCGTTCCCTGACATATACCGGGAAAAACAGCCTTGCTGTGATGCGTATGAAACACCCTTTGCCCAGTGACCCAACACCACGCTCGCGCCAG
>DRJH01000252.1 GCA_011052285.1 Gammaproteobacteria bacterium | reverse complement strand
CCATTGGATCGTCAACAGGTCTGGCATAGCTACCGTCAAAATGAATACCTGCTGGAAAAACCACACCAGCTGTTCGGCTATGAACCTTCCGCTCAGGTATGGCATTCTCTGGAACAGGATCCAGAAAACAGCTGCTATACCGATCTGGCAATCACTTTGCAACTGGCCAATGCCAATGGTGAGGCCAGTGAAAGTGAGTTGACACGCTTTACACAACTGGTTTTACGGTTGGCTGAACAATTTTCACGACGATTCCAATTCTCCGATTCATTTGAACAAGCCCAGATTCGTGCCAACCAGTTGAATACACTCCGGCAACGCTTTGATGTTCTTTTGGTTCTAAATATTGTGCCCTTGCAAGGTGTTTTCCAAGGCAATGAAATCAAACGCTGCGCTGAATATGCCGGTCTACAGCTGGGTATTGATAGAGTTTTCGACTATCCGGTTGACGCGCCGGTATTCAGTATGGCCAACCTCTATAATCCTGGTTACTTTGAAGTTGACCGGCTCGACCAACTCGAGTGTCGTGGTCTGACGCTATTCCTGCGTGTTCCGGTCATTGTAGAGCCTTTGCAGCAGTTTGAGGTTATGATCAAAAAAGCCCGAACGATTGCTGATTCGATCCATGGCAGCCTTGTCGATGAAAACTCGAGCCCACTCAGTGATCGAGGAACACACCTGATCTGCCAACAGCTTGCTGATCTAATAGCTCAGATGCGAAAAAGTGGCATCGAACCTGGCGGAGGTACTGCCCAGCGCTTATTCTGACTGCAAGCTTATCTTGTGACCACAAATGTGCCGACTATCAGGTCCCATCAAATACAGGTACGCCAGACGCAAGCTATCTGTTATTGGCACATTATCGAGCTCACGCCCGGGAAATGCCTGCCGAAACAGGCGGGTGTTGACATCACCGGGATCCAGAGCATTGATCCTCAGCCCTGGTACCGAATCGAGTTCATCGGCCACAACACGACAAAGTGTATCCACCCCCGCCGCCGCCACCACATAGGCATTCCAATAGGCACGGGAAAACCGCCGCTGTGCTGCACTGGTCAATAGAATGGCAGCATCTGCAGACCGTTTGAGTAATGGCATCAAAACTTTCAACAACAAAAATGCAGCATTCAAATTCACCTGCAAAGTCTGTTGCCAGATTTTCTCATCCATATATTCAATCGGACTCAGCATACCGAGCATACCGGCACTGTGCAAAAATCCGTCGAGACGTCCCAATTGCTGCGTCGTTTGTTCAACGATGTGAGTTGCATCATCCAGGTTGAAATTCCGTAGATCATGACAGATCAGTACCGGTTCAGGAAAGTGGCTTTCAATAATTTGATCATAAAGTCGTTCTAATGCTTGTTCATCATAATCCAGCAATATTACTGTGGCACCATAGCGAGCATAGGTATATGCAGCCATCTGACCCAGACCATGCGCTGCCCCGGTGACCAAAACCACCCGACTCTCCAGTAATTTTCTGTTTGGTTGATACTGATCCCAAGGCTTATTCATCGGTCTTTTCCGTAATGATCTTCACAGTTGATGGCTATGACAAAAGCAGGCATAATAGCCACGAATTAAAAATGTTATAGACATGTCTTTACCCCTTTTTTATGCGATAAACTGACGCTACATGATGTCCAAGGTATCGGTATCAAGGCGGAATGTAGAGGCACATTAGTATAGTAATAAAAAATAGACGAGATTAATGGGAAAATGAAGAATTTTTCACTGGGACTGCTGCTGGGGATCGTGGTATCCATGCCGATTGGCGTCAACCTGGGGAAAGGTGTGCCACTACTCAGCAACCCTTTTGCCAGCCAGAATACCATGGAACAACTTCGACGGGTTGCGCTCAATATGGAGAAACAGGTGCGGACGACAATCGCTGCGCAGAAAAAAACCATTCCACCTGATTAATACAACCCCTGACGTAACGATTCAGCGTATTTAAATTTTGGTTCAGTGCAAGGCATTTTCGCACGGAGAATGTGAGCATTCGAGTACGAACACACGCCGTAATGGGACAAAAGATGAATACGCTGAATCGTTACCCCCCTGACAAACATAAGCTGACCAACACGAGCTGATTAACGCGGTATTTGAGTCAGTCCACACAACAGACTTGCTGGTGATGGAACTACCCAGTCTGCGCCCCATTGTGTGGGATCCTGGTCCGCAGCAATGTACCCATAGATTGCGACTGCGGTTTTCATACCCGCACTTTTTCCAGCTTCGATATCTCTTTTGGAGTCGCCGATGTAGAGACAATGATGTGGTTTGGTGCGTAATAATTTTGCCGCATGCAACAGGGGTTGAGGATGCGGTTTACTGTACCCAACGGTATCTGCACAGACTACACATCGAGCTCGGGAATTGAGTTGTAATCTGCAAAGTATGGGTTCGGTTAAGTAACCTGGCTTGTTGGTTACGATTCCCCAAGGAATAGAATGGGCTTCAAGATAATCCAGACTTGCTGCAATGCTTGGGAACAAAGTGGTCTGTCGGCAGGGAGATTGCTGATAACTTTCTAACAACTGTTGTCGTCTATGCTCATGTTTCGCACCACGGGTACTACCAAACCCAAGTTGGATCAGGGCATGACTGCCATCTGAGACGTGAGGCCGAATCAGCTGCAGCGGCAAAGGTGCTCGATTTTCAGACAGTAATACCGCGTTAAGCGCTGCTCCAAGATCAGCAGCCGAATCAATTAAGGTGCCGTCAAGATCGAATAGCACTGCGGTAATCATTTTTGAAATGGATCGAAATGGGGAAGTCAATCGTCAACCATGTGTTATGTAAGTGGCTCTAGGGTATCGGGGCGAAGAGCGCTAAGCAGGTAATTGACGCTGACATCATCACAAAGACGGTAACGGCGATCACAGGGGTTATATTGCATACCAGACAGGTTATGGACTGTAAGACCACTGTCTCTACACCATACTGCCAGCTCTGAAGGACGGATAAAACGGCCATACTGGT
>DRJH01000251.1 GCA_011052285.1 Gammaproteobacteria bacterium | reverse complement strand
TTTGAAGACAGAATCCGAGTCCTTATTTCGGCCATGAGTAGAAACAATTTCTCCTTTGCTGAGAAAAGCATCGGATACCTCAATGGCCGCTTTTAGTATACCACCGGGGTTGTTACGCAAATCCAGTACCAGGCCTTTGAGCTGGCCATTGTTATTTTTCTTTAATTTCCTAATAGCTTTGAGAAGGTTACCGCCCGTAGCTGTTTGAAACTGCGTAATCCGAACATAACCGAAGCCAGGTTCCAGGCTGCGACTTTTTACGCTGGTGATTTTGATGATTGCGCGGGTGATGGTGAAGTCCAGCGGTTTGCTCGTGTTTTCACGAGCAATCTGCAGCTTAATGCGGGTGCCCGGCTCTCCACGCATTTTTTCCATGGCATCTGACAGGCTCATGTTTTTGACCAGCGTACCATCTATGCGGGTAATCACATCACCAGCTTTGATGCCGGCCTTAAACGCTGGTGTATCATCTATGGGTGTTACCACCCGGATATAGCCATTCTGTAGCGTAATTTCAACGCCCAAGCCACCAAATTTCCCTTCAGTGTCGACCTGTAGGTTCTTGAATGAGCGCTTGTCCAGGTAGGCGGAATGTGGATCAAGGCCGGATAGCATACCTTCCACCGCATGTTTTATGAGTGCTTTGTCATCAATTTTTTCGACATAGTCATTCTGAATTTTGGCGAATATTTCTGTAAAAAGTCGTAATTCCTGTAGCGGTAACGATTTTGTTGCAGTCGCATCTGCAGCCGCAGTCTGCAGCAGACTGCCACTAAGAACCAGGGTAAGCCCGATAAGGCGCAAGGCTTGGTGATGTAGGAAGCTGAACATTAGATTCTCTCTAATTAAAGCAAAATTGCATGAAACACATAGGGGCTGCATGTTGAACAGGCCAGTTCAGTTCTTTAAATGAGCTTTTCGCAGTAAACTACTTAAAGAACAGGAACGGCGATTCTATCACCTGTCACGGCCTCCTGCATTATAGAGCAACCGGCAGTAGCAGTTTTCCTTAGCTGAGGACTATGGCGACGATTTCTTTATTGTAACGATTCAGCGTATTTAGATTTTGGTTCAGTACAAGGCATATTCGCACGGAGAATGTGAGCATTCGAGTACGAAAACAACGCCGTAACGGAACATAAAGATGAATGCGCTGAATAGTTACTCTTTGTTTTGAAATCCATGAGCCCTGACATTTGCGGGCAATGGTCAGGACCGGCCTTGTAGCCTGTATCGTCGGCTGTTGTAGAATAGTTTTGCGGCTGGGCCTGTAGCGAGCTCAGGCGCCAGTTTCTGATACTCATCATGCGCCCATTTCGAATCTGCAACAATGTCGATGATCCCTTCTATCCAGCGTAGCCGCTCTTTTGGTGAGGAGAGGGCCTGCGCACCCAGCGCGTAATAGTGACGGGTGGTCGCTGGCGACAAAGAACTGCTGCGCAAGATGGTATAAAATTGGCGAAACTGGTTGGCATTTTGGCAGCCGATGGCTGCCTGATCATAGGCTTTTGTAGCAAATTCCTGCAAACCCGCCTGGTGTGCAAGTTCCCCGATCGTGACCCAGTCAAAGAGCGTTGTGGCTTTGTCACTGGCGGTACGCAACAGTTGCTCAAGCCACACCGGGTTTTGCAGTTTCTGCCACACTATGCTAGCCAGCTGCAACAGTTCCTGGATGGAGCGTTGTTTTGTGGATACCGATTTTTCGGCGTAGTCGCAGAGTAGTTGGTGGGCCAATTCCCGGTCTCCAAGAATCTGCAATGCCATATCTGTCAACTGATTGATTTGCGATAAAGATACACAGCGTTGTGGTAGTCCCTGGAGTACATCAAGGGCCCACTCGCGGTCATTCAGGTCATGGGCGATGCTACTTAGCAACTGTTCGTAAACATACAAATCCACGGGTTGTTCCAACAGCGTGGCATGCGCTGCGTTGAGTAGTTTACGACTGTAATATTCATCACCGAGTTGCTGCATGACTGCACGGGCCAGACGAATCAGTTGCAAACCTTGTGTGGCTTTTCTTTCTTGATCCTGGAATGTCGTATAGGTGCTTTGATTGGCTTGCCGGCGTTGCAATTTATCTACCAGGCGTTGCTGCCATGCGGTATCTTCGGGAAAATCCTCAGCCACCACCTTGACCACATTCTTCATTTCGCCAAGGCTGGCTACACGCTCTTCTGCGGCTAACAGAATACTACGGCCCTGTTTTGAGTCATTTTTGGCCACACCGTTTTGAGCTTCACCTTTCTGGACTTCGTGGACTTCGCCCTGGGATTGATAGATGATCAAGAGTTCAGCGGTGGATTCAGCTGCATTTCTCCATTTATCAAGAATTAGTTGGCTCGTTTTTTCGTCATTAACAATTTTCACGGCGTTGTCAAACAGGCTACGCAATACCTGGAAGCTGTCACTGTGGTCGAGTGCTTTGTGTACCACGCCGATTGCCCGGTCTCGATCTCCGAGGTTTTTCATCAAACTGACAGCGAGGTCGGTGAGGTCGCGTGGTGTTGTTAGCTCCTCCTCAATACGTTGATAAAGATCTACGGCATAATCCTTGTCATCGATATCATCAAGAATGGATTGGGCCAAGGCCAGGCGTTCTGTGGTATTTTGACTGCGTTGTTCCAGTTTACGATAAATTGCTTTGGCCAGGTCCCGATCCTCAAGGTCATGGGACGCAGTTTTTGCCATTTCCTGCAGTTGTTTGCGATCGGTGATCTCAGGCAGGGCTTTTTTATAGGCATCGCCAGCAGCGGATTTGTCCTCCTTGAGCTGTAGGTAGCCGTTGGCCAGGTCCAGATATTCTGCTCCGGAAAAGGCAAATTCTGTACCTTGTTCGAGCAATTCGTCCACCTTGGCAGTATCACCAAGCAGTTGGTAATAGGCAGTTGCCAGTTGCACAAATTCCTTTGGAAACTGGCAATCCGCTTCCACTTCTTCAAGAATACTGCGCTGTTGCTTGGGGTCATGAAAGAGATTGGCAGCCGTCTTTGCGTAGAGAACGGTGCTGGCAATGTCATCACATAATTTGCCTGCACTGGCGAACAACTTCTGTGCTGCTGATGGGTTTTCACTGTCTAGCAGCGTGCTGGCCAGTGCGGCATAGTCCTCAATGCTTTCACAGGATTTTTCTATTTGGGTATACAGGGATTGGGCCAGTTCATCGGCTCCAGATGCAGCTGCCATTTGTGCCAGCAGCAACCGCTCAGGCATAGACTGGACTTCACTGGCTGCCTGCTGCAACAATACTGCGGCTTTATCAGAATTGCCTAACAGTTCCCCCCAAGCCTGGCCAACGGCCGCATATTCCATGGCTTCAAAACATGCCTCCTCCGCCTGTTCGATCAAATCGCTGGCATAGGCTGAATCGGCCAAGGCGATATAGCCTTTTGCTGTACGGATATAATCGGCTGGAAACTGGCTCTGCAGCTCTGCTTCCTTAAGCAGCGTTCTGGCATGCTCGGCATCAGTGGCGGCAATTTTTGTGGCCAGCATGGCGTACTCTTCAGCACTTTGACACTGCTGCGCCAGGGCCTCGATATTTTCCTGTTCACTCATGTGTTGGAACCTCCGGGCTCACGCAGGTGAATTGCAGAAGTCAGCTTCAGTGTGTAAGGATACGATATTTCACGGTGTGAAGTGTGCTTATGCAGGGGCAATTACATGGTTTATCAACAAGAAGTTTTTATCCGCAGATATTGCGAATTAATTCATCTGTCAGGAGTATGCCCGAAGTGGATTCCGATGCCTCACCCAAATTGGGAGAATGGATCATTACCGCACCGAATAAATCAGCAGGATAACAAAAGCGATAATGGCCACCAGGGGCAACAGGACCGCTTTCCAGTCTTTTGGTGCCTCGGCACTGCGCTGCATGGCTGCCTTGAGGCCGGGTCGAAACCAGAGAAATACCGCCAATGCAAGCACGCCAAGTAAAATTTGTTGCCATAGAGCCATGTTTTCACTCCTCGGTTAGTAATCCATTCCGGTTATTGGCGCACACTTTTTGATTCGTTATGCCGACAAAGACCCTCACAGCCCTCATCATGCTGCGTATTCTACAGGCAAAAAAGATCCTTAACAGGATCAGCAAGTTCATCACCAGAAAGATACTGTTAATCCAGGCTATTGAAGTGTCTGCGCGTTTTGCCCGAATATCGTT
>DRJH01000250.1 GCA_011052285.1 Gammaproteobacteria bacterium | reverse complement strand
TTTCGCCATCGACAATCGTCACCTCACGTCCAGCCAGCGGTTTACCGATACTGCCAGCTTGTTGTGCTGATGCGGTGTTAAGACTGACCACTGAAGCGCATTCGGAAAGGCCATAGCCTTCAAATACCGGCAAGCCGAGTGTCCGGGCCTGATGCAGTAGTGCTGGTGCCACTTTACCACCGCCGACAGCAATAAATTGCAATGATTCCGGTACTTGCCAACCTTGTGCCGTCGCGGCCACCAAGGCCAGCAACAACTGTGGGATCAAAATCATACTTTGTGGCTGATAGCGGCTGATTGTCGATAACAATTGGGGTAACGATGCCAGGCTACTGCCCTGGTAGCCGAGTTCCGTCAGCGTGGGTGTGATGATAGTGCCACCGGCGAGTAACGGCGCATAAATACCGGCAAGGTTCTCCAGGAGTGTGCTCATAGGTAACAGGCACAAATGTCGAGGGGCATGTAGGCCGATCGCATCTACCAGTGCCTGGGCTACGAGGTCTTGTTGTGTGTTATCCAGACAAACCCCTTTAGGTCGCCCAGTGGAACCGGAAGTGAAGGTGATTTTGCTGGTACCGGTCGGCGTGTCGGCCGGTTTGGTATTGGGAGTCTGGCATTGCAGCAGTGTTAACTGGGAACGATTTTGCGACAATTTGCAGGCGCAGATTACCGGCGTGTTGAGCAGTCGATACGGGTCATCAGTCAGAATATACGACAGACCGGCACTCAAAACCGTATGCTGGATCTGTTGACTGGAGAAAAAAGTCGGTATGGGTAACAAGCCGACCACCGCGTGGCGACAGGCCAGGTCCGTTACTACCCATTGCTGGCTGTTGTCGGCAAGCAGCCCGATCACAGGTGCCTGCAGTCTCTGCAGCTGACCACCGAGCTGCACTACCTGCTGATAGAGTTGACGATAGCTAAGGTCTTGTTCGCAGGTGTGTAGTGCCAATTGGTCGGGAGTCTGTTTGGCCTGTTTTTGTACTGCTGACAGAACCGTCATTAGGCTGCTCTACGAAGCTGAGCGGCCAGTATGGTGATGGTTTCCCGATAGTTTTGTAGGATTATTGCCGAGAATCTCTGGCAGTTCAGGATGGCCATGGAATCCTGGATGTTGACGGCCAGAACTTCCGGCTGGGTTTCATAATAGCTGCCCCATCGGGATGTGTCAGAGGCAAGTTTGCTGAGCTCTGCTTCACACAGCTTATAGGCTCGACAACTGAGTTTGCCAAGAATACGGCGTACCTGACGGGTCGCTGTAAAAGTCACCCAACGGTAGCCTGCGGCATCAAGGATGGTGTTTAGCAGGATAAATAGCAGGTAGCTGTTACCCGCCCGGGTGGCCGTCAGATTGCCGATCTCAACAACGGAATCCCGGTCAATGGGTTGTTTTACCACGGCCGCCAGGGTTTGTTCCAGGGATACGTCAAGATACTGTTCCAGGAACAGTGAACTGCTAGCGGCCATATTCAGGCCCACAGCAGCGGAAGTTTCGTTGTCGATTTGTGCACTGATCAGCTGCGGGAGAAAGGACTGAACTTTGGCACCGTAATATTCATCAAAGCGACTGGCGATGTAGGATTCCACATTTTTCCTGACATGGTCTGTATGACTATGCAGCCGCAGTTGCTGTTGCGGGAATAATAGATGGCCACGGGTTTTGAGTTGCCGGGCAGGTTTTGATGGGAATTCTTGTTGCAGTGCCAGAGCGTTCATGTCAGTTCCTTGATGAAGTGATGGGACGCAGTATATGCCGGGTAACTTAAAGTTTGCTTAAGATTAGCACTGAGTAGTAATGGATTTAGCAACAAAGATACGCGTCAGCACGTTTGATTGCAGACTCCAGGAGGATGGCCCCATATGCTGATCAACACAGATGCTGCATTATTGTTGTCGTGGTGTAAAATATCGGTACTCAGGAGGAAGCTTATAATGCATAGACTTGCCGAAAGGATTGATCGAATTCCATTGTCTCAAACTCTGGCTATGGCAGCAAGAGAGCGGGAGTTGCGGGCTACCGGACAGGAGATTATCAGTCTCAGTCTCGGCCAGCCTGATTTTAATACCCCGGATTTTATTAAAGAGGCAGCCAAACAAGCGATTGATGATAACTACAGCGCCTATACGCCGGTCAATGGTTATGTCGAGTTACGTGAAGCCATTTGTGAAAAGCTGCGCCGGGATAATGACCTTGACTACAGTCCGGAGCAGATTGTGGTCTCTACCGGCGCCAAACAGTCACTGGCCAACGCCATCCTGGCTTTGGTTAATTCCGGTGATGAAGTACTGCTGCCGACCCCATACTGGGTCAGCTATGAGGCCTTGATCCGGCTGGCCAAAGGGGTTGTGGTGCCAATTACCACCACCATGGCCGGCCAGTTTAAGCTCAAACCTGCGCAACTGGAAGCGGCGATAACAGCAAAGACAAAGTTGCTGATTCTCAATTCGCCGAACAACCCCAGCGGAGCCGTATACAGCCACAAGGAATATCAGGCACTTGCCGAAGTACTGGCCCGGTACTCTCAGATTCAAATCATCTCTGACGAAATCTATGAGCATATCCTGTATGAAGGCGAGCATTGTAGTATTGCCGGTTTCGAGGCGCTCTATGACCGAACGATTACCGTAAATGGCTTGTCAAAAGCCTTTGCTATGACCGGTTGGCGGCTTGGCTATGTGGCGGCACCGCTAGAAGTCGCAAAAGCCTGTAATAAAATCCAGGGCCAGATTACCTCCGGAACTAACTGTATCGCCCAACGTGCTGCGATCACGGCTCTGCAGGCACCGGTAGCAAGTATTCACTATATGGTTGATGCTTTTTCCAGGCGTAGAGATCTGGTTTGGGAGGGTCTGAAACATATTCCAGGATTGCAGGTTGCCAGGCCTGCAGGGGCCTTTTATTTTTTCCCTGATGTGTCCTCCTTTTTCGGCAAAACCATCGCCGGTCACAAAATTGGTACGGCCACAGATTTTACCGAGCTGTTATTGTCACAAGCACACGTCTCTACCGTCACCGGTGAAGCATTCGGTTCACCCAATAATATCCGTATTTCCTATGCGACCTCTGAAGCCTTGCTCACTGAAGCGCTGCGAAGAATCGCCGTACTGGTCAATCATTGACCCTTATCCCGTACCAAGTTGTAACGATTCAGCGTGTTTAGATTTTGGTTCAGTACAAGGCATTTTCGCACGGAGAATGTGAGCATATAGAAGAAACACTCAACTATGGAGTGCCAGCGGAATAGCGGTCAGGTGCAGCGATTTGTTAGCCGCAGAACTCTTGCATTAGCTCAAATACTGCTCTTCCTGCAGAATGCCAGTTAAGCCTCTCAGAATATTCCTGGAAACATGAGAGCGCCAATTCCCTGTAATCGTTTTTCGACAACATAAGCCTTTCAATATAGTCACAATATTTTTCAGGGGGTTCGCCTATATCGAATGTCCACCCATTTTTTCCGTCTTGAATTACTGTAGGAATACCCCCAACTTTTGTTGCCACGGATGGAAGCCCAAATGAACTTGCTTCCGCAAATACCACTCCATAACATTCTGCCCGTGAAGGCAAAATCAAAAAGTGAGCCTCTGAAAATAATTTATCTAAGTGGTTCCGACCCTCTTCGGTTGTTTTCGATATGAATCCATGATTTATCACGAATGGAGGTGGGCTAACTGATAAGGTACAACCAACAATATGTAATTCTGTCCTTAATCCCCGTTTGTTTAGCAGATTAGCAACTGCAAGAGCCTTGTCTCCACCCTTCCTATGCCAATCCACACCCACGAAAAGCAGTTTGCAGGTATCGAAACTTTTATTATCACAGATTCTGCGAATCTCATGTGCATCCCGATAGCAGTTGATATTTGCTCCAAACGGCACAACCTTTACTTTTGCTGGATCGACATCGTAATTTTGTATCGCTGTATTTGCAGCCCATTCGGAAGCGTAAATCGCAAGATTACACTTTGATAAAGCCAACTGCTCCATCTTTTTCCCATTTCTGATGGTTTCCGCGCATAGATTAGTAAACGCAGGGTAGAAGTCAATCATCCCAGCAAATGTTGCGTCTGTCCAAAAGACTATAGGTTTCTCAATTTGCGAATACGCAATTGGAATTGTGCCTGGACTGAACGCTATGTCGAAATGAACAGATGCAAGGCGTCTCTCAACTTGAACAACATAATCTTTCAGTATCCGTGGCTCACGATCTCTTAGATATTGTTTCGACAGTAGTTTTGAATAGTATATTTTTTTAAACCTTGATAGCAGTGCCCCAACACCTCCTTCCCTGAGGTTACCAATGCTCTCAGTTTGTATGCCAACATCTTGTTGGAGCACTCGTAATATATAATTTCCCGAACCTGACCATGCGTGTACATCAGATGAATCGTAGGTTGTCACATATGCTATTTTCAATGCTCTAGCCCTTCTTGGTTTCTTGCGGCTAACGCCGCAAATCACCGGCGACAAAAAAGCATAGCGCAGCGGCGCTTTTTGGCGTCCGAGTGGATTTGCCTTGTTGGACGGAGCCGCTATCGTGGAGAAACGCGCCACGACGTCCGATCAGGAATAAGATGTAACCTCAACCCCTCAAGTAAGGGGGCCACTCCACCACGAATGTGAAGTTACCGCTCTATGAGAACACCAAATACGCACACTTTCAAGCAGTAATATGCGCACCATCTCCAGCATCTTGCCCTCAAGGGGCTTCGACCCAAGACGATTGAAGCCTACTCCCGTGCTATTCGTCGAATTGGCCAGTA
>DRJH01000249.1 GCA_011052285.1 Gammaproteobacteria bacterium | reverse complement strand
GAAGACTTCAAAGAACTATGGGACAGAATCAAGTACCGAACCCGATATCGTGTCAGGTTCGGCACGACTGACCTGATAGTGAAGGCACTCGCACGAATCAAGCAGATTGAGGAGATCAAGCCTGTCCGTATTTCCATGTCGCGGCGGGATATCGATATCACCGAGGCGGGTGTTGCAGCCGACCGGGAGTTGGAAACCCGCAGCCGTGAAACAACACAGGTAACCGTGTTGCCGGATATTCTTGCGTTCCTCCAAAAGGAGACCGAGCTTACCCGGCATACGCTGGCCGAGATATTGAAACAATCTGGCCGGCTGGCGGAATTCAAGGTCAACCCCCAGGCCTTCATGGTCGCTGTTGCCAGGGAAATATCGCGGGCACTCCACGATCTAATGCTGGATGGACTCCAGTATGAGAAGGTCGCTGGACAGCACTGGGAAATGAGTCGGATCGAGCAGGAAGCCGAAGAAGGTATCGTCCGTTATCTGAGCAACCTCTACCAGGTGCAGAACAAGGACAAGGCCCTTTTCGATGCAATCGAATATGACTCCGAAGTCGAAAAGCAGTTCGCCAGGGATCTGGATAATAATGAAAACGTCCTCATCTTTGTGAAACTGCCAGGCTGGTTCAAGATCGATACCCCCATCGGCCCTTATAACCCCGATTGGGCATTCGTGACCGAGCGTGACGACAAGCTCTACTTCGTACGCGAGACCAAGAGCACACTCGATAGCGAAGAACGTCGATCAAAGGAAAACCAAAAAATCGGCTGTGGGCGGAAGCACTTCGAAACGCTTGAGGTGGATTTCGACGTGGTGACGTCGCTTTCTGAGGTGGAGATGTGAATGTGCTTACATGCTTTTATCCTTAAGTGTATGTTTCGTGGTGAATTCCAGGCTTCAGTTTATATAACCACATTTGTTAGCCAGCAAATATCACCACCTTCTAATTGGCAGGACTTTGGAAAGTTCTGCGCTGATCTGTGAATGAATCAGAGGTCCTTAAGACTTAGGCTGTGGGCCAAATATTTTTTTGAATGTCATATGGCGCACTTCCTGCCATGTACGAGGCAGATCGCCATTGTTTTCCAGCGCTTCATAGATTTCCCTGACTAACGCGTTGTCGATGAGTTTTGCCGTGAGCATTTTCTTTAATAGTTCATGTCCATGCCAAATCGTTATTGCAAACTCCCTGGCAAGTAAATGCATGCCAAGGTCATCCGTTACGACGATAGCCGGGCGAACCTGACCAAAGGCAAGCATACGGCAATCGGTTGGTGAGGGTGGTGTGCGGCCCTGCGTTGTGTATTTAATGGCATTACTGAGTACGGATTCGCGTAAGATGCTGGTTGCTGCATCGATTTGAGCCTTTTCCTCTTTACTGAGTCTGACGCCCTTGGCCAACCGCTCGTTGGCTATATCCGGGTTGTCAAACCAGGGGAATTTGAACCGGAGTGTGGGGCTGTTCTGTACTTCGCTCTCGACCTCCTTGAGGATGGTCAATACATATTCTTTTTGCCCGAAGCTGACACCCAGTATGGGTTTGACACGTTTTGCTAATCGGAGATAGGCATTGGTGTCGAGCAGTACAAGTGTCAATGATTCATTGCCTCATGCAGCGCCGTAGCATCCTGGAGCGAGGTATCAAGTATTTGTTGGATATAAGAGGCTCCGGTGCCGTTTTCGTGGATCATGTGTTTGAGGGCGTTGAAAAAATCAGACCGGAATAGATGCTCACAGGTCGCCATATAACGTTTTGGCTCCGGTGGCATGGGATCAAACAATGCTGCGCTGACCAAAGGGCCGTGGTTGCTGTTGCGGACGGCATGAATCGTTTTTTCTTCAATATGCAATGAAGGTAGTCCGATGGACTTGGTCAAGAACGTGATTTGCTGATAGGCCGTATTCAGTGAGATCATGTGTTCACTGGCATGTTGTTGCAGTACCTTAATAGCACCGTTGATGTTCGCCGCTTTCATGGCTTCATGATAAGCCTGCTTCGCACAGACTTTGGGAAAGAGCAGAGCCCCGGCAAATGCATCGGCGAAATCCTCGCCTTCGTTGGTACCGGCCAGGCCGGGTGTATAGACATGGGCCAACTCATGGGCCATCCAGAATTTGAAATCTTCCAGTCGTGTGTCCAGATTGAGAAAAATGAAGGTGACATCTTCCTGCGGCAGACGGATATGCAGTGCGTTCTCGTGGCTCTTTTTAGCACCCTTTAAGACAGGGACGAGTACCGCGCCGCAGCTGTTGAATTCGCCGATCAGATGCTCGTACTTCAGCACGGCCTGTTCACCGAGGCCTAGACGAGTCCGGGTTTGCGACACAGAAAGTTGGAGATTGGTGTAGTCGGTCGAGGGTGAGGTAATGAGCGTACGTAGAGCCTGCAACTCGGGCAGGTGAGGTACCAGGGGCTTGAGCAGCATGCCGATACCTTCCGCCTTGCTGATGTGTGCAGCCGTTGTTTTGGCACCGCCTTTCTTTCTGAAGGCAACCACGGGCTGCCCTTCATCCAGTGTAGTTACCAGTTGGTCAAAGCCGAGTTTTAGTGTGGTTGCCAGTTTTAGCAGGGTTGCCGGTCGTGGAAAGTCTTTTCCCTTGATCCAGTTTGTCACTGACTGAGAAGAGACGCCAACGGCCTTGGCCAATTGTGACTGGGTCCATCCGAGTTCAGCGCGGGCTGAATGGAGCGCTTCTTTGTTGATGAATCTCCCCATAAGCCTGTGAAGTATAGCCCGATAGGGGACAAAATCAAGTTTTTTCAAGTTTACAACGGCGTTGTTCATAGTGACGGCCTGGAGTCCGGAGGTCTATTGTCTAGCTCGGTTCTATAGCCCGCAAGTGTCGGCCTACGGCGATTCTGGACGCCAGCCAGCCCAGACCGCCGCCAATGCCGAGTAAGGCCAGGGACGGACCCAAGGCCATATTGGCGAGGTTAAATTGGCTGCCATAGAGGATAGCCAGGTCGCCTATGGGACCGGCTAACAAGGCTAGGCCGAGGGTGACCAGCAACCAGGCCATGATCGCCCCGAGGGTCCCTTGCAACCAGCCACTGTAAAGAAAGGGGCGCTGAATAAAGGCATCGGTCCCGCCGATCAATTTAATGATCTGGATCTCATCCTTGCGGTTGAATATGGCCAGGCGAATGGTATTGCTGATGACCAGTAATACCGCCATACCCAG
>DRJH01000248.1 GCA_011052285.1 Gammaproteobacteria bacterium | reverse complement strand
TTCAGGGATTCAAGCTCAAGGATCGTTGCATCCATAAATATTGAAGCCACAGTTTCACGCAGTGCTTGACGAAAAAGTGGGTGATCATCGGCGATAATAATTGTATTATGCATTTTTTCGGTTAACGTCTTGTATGGGTACTAAAGCATTTTTAAAAATAAATTCGTAACTATTCGGCGCATTCATATTTTGTCCCATTACGGCGTTATTTCCGTACTCGAATGCTCACATTCTCCGTGCGAAAATGCCTGGTACTGAACCAAAATCTAAACACGCTGAATCGTTACATAAATTCATACCTAAAGTACCGTGTGTGTGTGTGTGTAAGGGATTATTTCTTCATCTTAAGAATCATTTGTTCGTACATATATCCATGAATAACCATATGCTCATTCACTTCTAACAACTCAAACTCCAGACCCATTCTACATTTTTGATCTCCCTCTCCGGGTATGATGTTGCGGGTAATGGTACGTAAGGAGATAGATTCCTCAAGACCTGCAACCTCGAATTTAATTGACAAAGTAATAATACCACCGATATCACCTAAAGGCCGGTCAACATCAATCATGACACCGCTGGCGCTGATATCACGAATGACCACAGAATAGCTACTGCTATCAGGCTCTACGCTCGTCCCGATTTTGGCAGTTGCCATTAACCGGGTTGCAACACGCTGGGCCTTACGTATAGTTACATGCTCCATTTCTTTGGGATAGGCCAGATGCAGATAAGGGTAGGGTTTTAAACAGACTCGACTTATCAGTGTCGAGAAACCACATACCTGATTACCTGCCATCATACGCACGTTCACCATCTGGTTCTCATGCAAGAATATGATATTGCCGTTAACACGAGGTGTCGTGATCAGAAAACTATAGTCTCGTAGATAGCCTATAACCTTGGCATAGTGACGATGTTTGCGCTCATCAGCTACAACCTGCAGCTGCAATGAATCACCGACACCAAGTTCTAACTGACTTGTATTATCCATATGTGCTTATCATTGTTAGCCTTATGATAAAATCCAATTTGTTTAGCATAATATTCTCCTCACCATATTTCAACATATGAAACAGCTGTTATCAGGGGGTAAATTGAACTGACCGAGTAGCAGCCAATTCACCAGCCCTATTTTTACGAAAAAACCACTGAAACACGAGATTCAAATCAGCATGAAAAGAATATTTTGTAACTATTCAGCGTATTCATCTTTTGTCCCATTACGGCATTATTTTCGTACTCGAATGGTCTCATATGACCTATATGCTCACATTCTCCGTGCGAATATGCCTTGTACTGAACCAAAATCTAAACACGCTGAATCGTTACAAATTTCTTTATTACAATAAATCTTTTTGATTTTTAAAAAGATAAATATTCCGGATACTATCCATATGTCGGAGGAAATATACAGCCGATGAATAATAATTTCATTGGTATTCCTCCTCTGTCTAATTTTCGACTCACCCGGCAAACGATAAAATTCAACGGTGTGTTATTGTATCTGCCGGAATGCCTTGCTAGTGATTAGATCATGTAGACAAACTGTCCTCCCACACCGGTATTTTGCTATTCAACACCCATATCCACTTGTTCATTCATCGACACTATTCCCCTTTAATTCCTCTGTCAACCTGGTTGGCCAACATCAACTGACCGCGGTGGGCTCTCTGCACTCGGTCAGGCTCTTGGTGAAAGCACCCATCATTTGCTTGCAAGAGCGGATCAACTTATACTTCACTGCTCCCAAATTCACTGACAATACCACGCTCTCCAAGATGCAGGGGTTTGTCAGTATGGGAACTGGTCAGGATCCGAACCGTGCAATCCGGTTTGTGAAAGCTGGTGTATCAGGTTTGCGGTACTGGGACACCAGAAAGCTGGGGTAGCTGAAGTTGGTGCAATCAGATCCGATACCCACGCGTCGGAAATATTCGCCGGCTGATAATCCTGTCACCCAAAAGATACGACCGATAACGTGACCCATTTGCACGAGGCAACCCTATGAAATCAGCAAAACCTGAATTGACTCAACCCCCTGTACAGGGCCTGTATGATCCAAGAAATGAACATGATGCCTGTGGTGTGGGTTTTGTTGCCCATATCAAAAATCACAAAAGCCATGGAATTGTCCAACAAGGTCTTGAGATCCTCGAACATCTGACCCATCGTGGTGCGGTTGGGGCCGATCCTGCCGCCGGTGATGGCGCCGGGATCCTGATCCAGATCCCGGATGATTTTCTACGTCAGGAATGTGCCAGACTGAATTTTGATTTACCAACGGCTGGTGCATACGGTGTCGCTATGGTTTCCTTACCTCAAGATCTCGCCAACCAACAACGCTGTATCGAGGTTCTTGAGCAAACGATTATCGAGAAAGGCCTGCTGCTAATTGGCTGGCGTGAGATCCCAACAGATCGCGAAGCCGCCAGGCTTCCAGACAGTGTCATTTCCTGCGAGCCCTGTATGCGCCAGTTGTTTGTCGCTCGTGGCCCTGCAATCGCAGATCAAAATGCTTTTGAACGCAAGCTCTTCGTTATCCGCAAAATGGTGGAAAACCGGGTTCGTGAACTAGCACTAAAGGATGTAGCCAACTTCTATATTGCCTCTTTATCGACACGGACCCTGGTCTACAAGGGCATGTTCCTGTCCTACCAGATCGGAGCCTATTATACGGATCTGCAAGATCCACGCCTGACTTCGGCGATGGCTTTAGTGCACCAGCGCTTTTCCACCAACACATTTCCTGCCTGGGAACTGGCTCACCCTTTTCGCATGATCGCCCACAATGGGGAAATCAACACCTTACGTGGCAATATCAACTGGATGGCTGCCCGCAAAAACTCCATGTCATCCGAGATTCTAGGTGATGACCTTGATGACATCTGGCCACTTATTGTCGAAGGCAAGTCTGATTCCGCCTGCTTTGACAATGCCCTGGAATTACTGGTCATGGGCGGTTATTCCCTGGGCCATGCCATGATGCTGATGATCCCGGAAGCCTGGGCCGATAATGCACTCATGGATGAGAAGAGACGGGCTTTCTATGAATATCATGCGGCATTGATGGAACCCTGGGATGGCCCCGCCGGTGTGGCTTTCACAGATGGCAGGCAGATCGGCGCCACACTGGATCGCAATGGTTTGCGACCTGCCCGCTACATTGTAACGGATGATAATCTGGTGGTTATGGCCTCTGAAGTGGGCGTTCTGCCGATCCCGGAGCAACGTATTGTCAAAAAATGGCGTTTACAACCCGGAAAAATGTTTCTTATCGATCTTGAGCAAGGCCGAATTATCGATGACAATGAGCTGAAGGCAGAATTAGCCAACGCCAGACCCTACCAAAGTTGGCTGGCGGCGAGCCAAATTCGTATCGAAAACCTACCCACTGAAGTCGCTGCGCTGCCTCCGGACCCAGAAACCATGCTGGAGCGGCAACAAGCTTTTGGGTATACCCAGGAGGATCTCAAATTCCTCATGGGGCCAACGGCAGCAAATGGACAGGAACCCACGGGTTCCATGGGCAACGACACACCGCTGGCCATTTTTTCAGATCGCCCAAGACCACTGAACCACTATTTCAAACAGTTATTCGCCCAAGTAACCAATCCGGCAATCGACCCCATTCGAGAGCAGTTGGTCATGAGCCTGATCTCCATCATTGGACCCAGGCCCAATCTCCTCAATTTACAGGCTAGCGGCCCACAATTGCGTCTGGAAGTTGAACAACCGATACTCTGCAATGAAGATCTGGAGAAAATTCGTGCCATCGCAGATCACACGGACAATCGTTTCAGAACGATAACCTTGCGCCTGACATTTCCTGCAGCTGAAGGCGCGACGGGCCTGGAGCGGGCATTGCAAGCTTTGTGCAAACAAGCTGAACAGGCAGTACGGGAGGAATACAACATTATCATTCTCTCCGATCGGGATGTTGATCGTGACCATGCCCCGATCCCCTCTCTGCTGGGCACCTCGGCGGTACACCACCATTTGATTCGAAACGGTTTGCGTACTGAAACCGGGCTAGTTGTTGAAACCGGCAGTGCCAGAGAAGTTCATCATTTCTGCCTGCTGGCGGGTTACGGTGCCGAAGTGATTAATCCCTATCTGGCATTCGAAACCGTTGCTGACATGCATCAACGGGGGCTGCTGCCTGCGGGAATCAATGAGGAAGAGGCTGTCAATCGCTACGTCAGGGGAATCAATAAAGGGCTACTTAAAGTGATGTCGAAAATGGGTATTTCGACCTATCAATCCTATTGTGGCTCACAAATATTTGAGGCCATCGGACTGGGCAAAGAATTTATTGATAAATACTTTACCGGTACTGCTTCACCCATCGATGGCGCGGGTATTACGGAAATTTCCCGTGAAGTGATGGAACGTCATCAGCGCGCCTATGGTAATAAACAGATTTATCGTCACACCCTCGACACGGGAGGCGGTTATGCCTGGCGCTTACGAGGCGAACGACACAATTGGACCCCAGAAACCATATCTTTGCTGCAGCATGCGACCCGCGCCAATGATGTGGACATCTTTCACCGTTTTTCAGATCAAATCAACACCCAAAATAAGCAACTGCTGACGCTAAGAGGCATGTTTCGTATCAAAACATCGCAGCAGGCAATCCCACTTGAAGATGTGGAACCCGCTTCTGAGATCGTCAAGAGATTCTCTACCGGCGCCATGTCGTTCGGGTCCATCTCCTACGAAGCTCATAGCACCATTGCCATTGCCATG
>DRJH01000247.1 GCA_011052285.1 Gammaproteobacteria bacterium | reverse complement strand
TGCGGAAAAGCTGACTTTGGCCAGATTTCCCCCTACGTCGTTACATATTTAATGAGTATTCGCCTCAAATCATGAACAAATCTGCCTCAAAGCAGCTTTCCCTCGCTACGGCTCCTATTCTCGGACAGCCTCCTGGAGATCCGAAGCAATTTCCCCTGAATAACTTGTTGACTTTCGTGAAAAGAGGCTTCTATACTTCCATTGCAGTAAGCTTTGAGCTGCCATCTACACGCGCCCATGCAATCACAGAGCTTATGACGCACGGTCAGTCCATCCGCTGGATAGGGGTTTATCGGCCCGCCGTCGGCAGTTTTACCTCATTCTATACACGTGGTGCTGGGGATAAGCAGGCAAATAACACAATTCAAACCGCGTTGTCGGGTGTAGAGGCCTTTGCGCCGACACCGCGTGCCGGGAAACCGGTGCAATCTCAAAGGCCACCATGGAGGTGTAAACATGAGCGGTATAACGAGCAATAAAAAGGTACGGGGCATGCTCTTAAGCTGCGTCGCCGCAGCTGTGCTGGCAGCTTTGGCAGTGCCGGCGAATGCGGATCAGGCGGCGGCCAAGAAATGGATCGACAGCGAGTTTCAGCCTTCGGCTATGACTAAAGATGAGCAGCTCAAGGAGATGCAATGGTTCATCAAGGCGGCCAAGCCATTTAAGGGGATGCGTATCAAGGTGGTGTCTGAGACCATCCCGACGCATGCCTACGAATCGAAGGTGTTGGCCAAAGCCTTCGAGGAGATCACGGGCATTCATGTGGTCCACGACACCATTCAGGAAGGCGATGTTGTCGAGAAGCTGCAAACACAGGTGCAAACGGGCAGGCCCATCTACGATGCGTATATCAATGACGATGATTTCATTGGCTACCATGCGCGCTATCCCTATACGGTCAATTTGACGGACTGGATGAAAGGCGACGGCAAGGATGTTACGGATCCGTATTTTGATCTCAAGGATTTTGTGGGCCTGTCGGATGCAACGGGTTTGAAATCACGCGGATTTAACGGCAAGCTCTGGCAGTTGCCTGACCAATCTTTCATCAATGTATACTGGTTTCGTAAGGACTGGTTTGATCGGCCAGACCTGAAAAAGAAATTCAAAGCAAAGTACGGTTACGATCTTGGAGTGCCGGTCAACTGGTCGGCTTACGAGGATATTGCCGATTTCTTTACCAATGATGTGCAGCAGATTGGTGGTAAAGCGATTTTTGGACACATGGACTATGGCAAGAAGGCCCCCGATCTTGGCTGGCGTTTCACTGATGATTGGTTGGGAATGGCCGGTGAGGGGGATGTTGGTGTGCCGAATGGTTATCCGGTTGACGAGTGGGGTATTCGAGTTGCAGGTTGTCGGCCGGTAGGTGCCAGTGTGAGTCGTGGCGGTGCTGTCAATGGGCCGGCCGCTCAGTATGCGCTGAGAAAGTACATGGGGTGGTTACGTAAGTACGCTCCTCCGGGTGCTTTGGGTATGGATTTTTACCAATCCTTACCCAGTCTGGCCAAGGGCAATGTGGCTCAGCAAATCTTTTGGTACTCTGCGTTTGGTGCCAGTATGGTGGCACCGAGGAGCAAAGGCAACAACACCGTGGATGAGCAAGGCAAGCCGTTGTGGCGTATGGCCCCCACACCTCACGGACCGTATTGGAAACCGGGGATGAAGGCAGGCTATCGGGATGAGGGTTCGTGGACACTGCTGAAGAATGTTCCGCTCAAACGAACTAAGGCAGCTTGGCTTTATGCGCAGTTTGTGACCTCGAAGACGGTGGATTTGAGGAAATCGCATGTTGGGCTGACCTTTATCCGCAACAGTTCGATCAACGATGCCTCGTTTGATGATCCGAAGGGCGAGAAGTTCGGTGGTTTGATTCAGTTTTTCCGCGGTCCTGGCATCAAGTATTGGACACCAACGGGTCTGAATGTTCCTGATTATGCGAAGCTTGCGCAGCTTTGGTGGCAGAATATTGGTGAAGCGGTAGCCGGTGAAGTCACGCCGAAAATGGCGCTGGATAACCTGGCGAAATCACAGGATAAGGTCATGGAGCGGATTGGACGTTCAGGCTTGCAGGGTAAGTGTGGTCCGAAGCTCAATCCAAAGAAGGACCCGGAGTATTGGTATAAGCAGCCGGGTGCACCTTGGCCGAAGCTCGCCAACGAGAAGCCGCAGGGCAAGACCATGCCATACGACAAGATCATGCAGGAGATGAAGGACGGGAAGTTGCCGTTATAGGCCTGCGGTCTTACGCACAGATTGCCGGCTCCTTCGGGAGCCGGTAATCTGTGTGGTTCGCCGAACCGGATTTTGGCTGCGTCTGCAATGAATCAAATTTCTCCGATGCCGTCTTAATTCGGCGCTTGTCCGTGTTGTGGATGCGCATCGTGCCCAGATCACCCCCGTATGATGAACGTCGATGGAATCGAGATCATTGCACTCACATAATGATTTGTTGACTTTCATGGAAAAGGGCTTTTATACTTTCTGTCCACATCATGGGGGTGAAGCAAGTGCCCGTTTTTGGAGATAAAAATACCTATCCGTCTGCGCTGGTGCGTGACAATGAGTTTGGCGTTGGCAGAGCCCGGGTATCGCAGCTTGCCTTTGGATGGGGGGCGATGACCCGTCGTCGACTGAAACAGGCCCGTCATCGGTTGAAAAAGGCCCGTCATCGGTTGAAAAAGGAAGTACTGGCACTATTGCCATTGCAGCAGTACGCGCGCGGTCATGGGACACGATCAGAGTGGATGTCGGTGCTTGATCGTGCGGTGGGTTTTGGGAACAAGCTGCAATGCGTCTGACACTGCAAAATGTCGGTAAGGTCGTCAATGGCAAAACCCACCTGTACGGCATTGATCTGGAACTCGAATCGGGGTCGTTCAATGTCCTGCTGGGTCCCACGCAAGCTGGGAAAACCTCGGTATTACGACTGATGGCGGGGCTTGATCGCCCGAGTTCCGGGAAAATTCTCGAAGATGACAACGACGTCACCACGGTCGGTGTACGTAAGCGCAACGTGGCCATGGTGTACCAGGAGTTCGTGAACTATCCCTCCTTCACTATTTATAAAAATATCGCTGCACCACTGCGCCGTACCAAGCATTTGTCCAAGGCGGAGATCGATGTCAAGGTCAGAGCCACCGCAGAAATGTTGCACATTGAGCGTCTGCTTGAGCGGCTGCCGGCAGAGCTTTCCGGCGGTCAGCAACAGCGCGTCGCCCTGGCACGTGCGCTGGTTAAGGATGCACCGCTGCTGTTGCTGGATGAGCCGCTCGTTAACCTGGACTACAAGCTGCGTGAGGAACTGCGCAGCGAAATGCGCCAGATCTTCAGTTACGGTACCACTACCGTGGTGTATGCTGCGACCGAGCCCTCAGAAGCCCTGATGTTCGGTGGCAAGACAGGTATACTTGATGCAGGACGCTTGCTCCAATACGGACCTGGTCTTGAGGTATACCATCGCCCGGTAACGGCAAGAGTCAGCGAGATTTTCAGCGACCCACCGATTAATCTGATCGGGGCGAGTATTGGCCCACAGGGCTGCCGTTTATCACTGAACGTAGTGTTTCCACTCGCAGACCATATGCGCTCGTTGTCTCCAGGTGACTATCGGGTGGGTATACGGGCGAATCAAATTGGCGTGGTGAACCGCTCTGGGAATGGCATCGTAATCCACGCCACGGTTGAACTTGCAGAATTCAATGGTTCGGAAACCTATCTCCATGCCAGGCATGGTGATTTCACGATGATAGCATTGCTCAATGGGGTGCGCGAGTATGCACTGGGTGAAGCGGTTAGTCTATATTTTGATCCAAGCCGGCTGTTTGTTTTCGATGTTGCCGGCGAGCTTGTTGCCGGACCCGAGTGGAAACCGTACAACACGAAGGCGGCCTGATGGCTCACGTCGAACTCAAAGGTATCGCACACAGTTATCAGTCATCCCCAGCATCACCTGAGGACTATGCACTGCATACTTCCGACCTGGTTTGGGAGGATGGTGGTGCCTATGCATTGCTCGGCCCCTCAGGCTCGGGAAAAACCACGCTGCTCAATATCATTTCCGGACTGGTGCATCCGAGCGAAGGTAAAATCCTGTTCGATGGCCGTGATATCACCGGGCTTTCGACCTCACAGCGCAATATTGCGCAGGTGTTTCAGTTCCCGGTGATTTACGACACCATGACAGTGTTCGACAATCTTGCCTTCCCGCTGCGCAACCGTGGTGTTCCCGAATCGAAGGTTCGCGAACGTGTCATGCAGGTGGCTGAACTTCTGGAGCTTACGGACAACCTTAAACGGCGTGCGAGTGGTTTGGCGGTGGATGCCAAACAGAAGATCTCGCTCGGTCGTGGGTTGGTACGTAACGACGTGGCGGCACTACTGTTCGACGAGCCACTCACCGTGATTGACCCTCATGTGAAATGGAAGTTGCGCCTCAAACTCAAGCAGATTCGTCAGGAATTCAAGTCAACGCTGATCTATGTGACGCACGATCAGGCCGAGGCGCTGACCTTTGCCGATCAGGTAATGGTTTTGCGTGAGGGCCGCGTGGTCCAAACCGGCAGTCCGACCGATTTGTTTGAGCGCCCCGCCCACACCTTCGTCGGCCACTTCATCGGCAGTCCGGGGATGAATCTATTGCCCTGTGTGATTGATACTGCGGGAGTACGGGTAGACGGGCACTCTATTCCACTCGACCCCGCTTATATCGCGCGGGCACGCAGCGTTGACGGTGAACTCGAGTTGGGTATTCGCCCTGAGTTTGTGCGTTACGAGCCGCAAATGATGGCGGACTACCTGCCAGTCGAAGTTACGGAAGTCGAAGATCTGGGTAACTACAGGATCGTTACGACGCGGCTGGGTAAACAGTTGGTGAAGGTGAAGGTGGGCGAAAATGTGAGTGTCGCAACCGGACCGGGTTGGCTTTCTTTTCCGCCCGAGTGGACGTACTTGTACATTGATGGTGATGTGCTGAGATAAGGGAGAAGAGAACGTGCAAAAGACTTTTGACAACCGGGCATGGTTTTTGGTCTTGCCAGTGGTCCTGCTCGTCGCCTTCAACGCGCTCATTCCGCTGATGACCGTAGTCAATTATTCGGTCCAGGACATCTTCGATTCCACCCATCGGCTTTTCGTCGGTACGGACTGGTTCAAGGAGATGCTGCGCAGCCCACGCCTTCACAACGCGCTGTGGCGACAGTTAATATTTTCGGGATTGGTGCTCCTGATCGAGATCCCGCTGGGCGTGTTGATCGCACTTATGATGTCGAAAAAGAGCGGTTGGAAGACATCGTTAACGTTGGTCCTGGTGGCCCTTCCATTGCTCATCCCCTGGAACGTGATCGGTACCATATGGGTTGTGTTTCTGCGCCCTGACATCGGCTTACTCGGACATTTCATTGATAGTGTTCTAGGCATCTCTTTTGATTATCCGACGGTGCCGATCGAGGCCTGGATTTCCGTTATGCTGATGGAAGTGTGGCACTGGACACCGCTGGTGGTGCTGCTGGCCTATGCCGGTCTGTGCGCGATCCCTGATGCTTACTACCAGGCGGCGCGCATCGACGGCGCCTCCGGTTGGGCGGTGTTCCGCTACATCCAATTGCCGAAGATGCGGGGCGTACTGACCATCGCGATATTGCTCAGGTTCATGGACAGCTTCCTGATCTACACCGAGCCGTTCGTGTTGACCGGCGGCGGACCCGGTGACTCGACCACGTTCCTGTCGATCTACTTGGTGAAAATTGCTCTCGGAGAGTTCGACGTCGGCCGGGCGGGTGCTTTTTCGATCATCTACTTCCTGATTGTACTAGCGTTCAGTTACGTCTTCTATCAAGCACTGCAGCGAGTGGGTACGGGAGAAGGAAAATGAAAATCCGGATGCGTACCATTGGGCTCATCGGCTACCTTACACTGCTGATGCTACCCATTTACTGGATGCTCAACATGTCGTTGCGCGAGAACAACGACATCATGTCGCGCTTGGCCTTCTATCCACATCATCCCACGATCAACAACTACGTGCAGATTTTCACTGACCCGTCATGGTATATGGGCTACGTCAATTCGTTTGCCTACGTCGGTATCAACACGGTCATCTCGTTGCTGGTGGCGCTGCCGGCTGCCTATGCCTTCTCGCGCTACCGCTTCCTGGGTGACAAACACTTGTTCTTCTGGCTGTTGACCAATCGCATGGCCCCGGCGGCAGTTTTTCTGTTGCCGATTTTCCAGCTATATTCGGAGCTCGGACTGATCGACACCTATCTGGCGGTGGCCCTCGCTCACACGCTTTTCAACGTGCCGCTGGCAGTGTGGATTCTGGAAGGGTTCATGTCCGGTGTGCCCAGGGAAATAGATGAGACCGCCTTCATCGACGGGTATTCGCTACCGCGATTTTTTCTCACCGTATTTCTGCCACTGATCCGTGCCGGCGTCGGTGTGACGGCATTCTTCATCTTCATGTTTTCCTGGGTCGAGTTGCTATTTGCCCGCACCCTTACGATTACGGAGGCGAAGCCAATCGCGGCGGTCATGACGCGTACGGTCAGTGCTTCCGGGCTGGATTGGGGGTTACTGGCGGCGGCCGGAATCCTCACTATTGTGCCCGGGGCGTTGGTGATCTATTTTGTTCGCAATTACATTGCCAAGGGTTTTGCACTCGGCCGTGTTTAAAGGAGGGACCTGATGACTCTAGGATGGATGGCCTGGACCGTTCCGACCGCGATTTTTTTCATCACGATTGCAGTTATTCTGGTGGCGATGACGGTTTGGCAGGTTGTGGCGCCGAGTCTTGAGCGGCGGGGATTTTTGGTGATTCCGACTACCCCCGGTGACCGCCTGTTCGTCGGGTTGTTGGTGAGTGGTTTTGTACACTTGGCCTGGATTGGATTGACCGGTGCCAGCCTCTGGATAGCAACCGTCATTTCGCTGGTCTGGTTGGTGGTGGTGATGCGCTGGGGATGAGCAGGCAATCCGAACTGGATACACTGCAGCTGACCTGGGCCGATGAGACTCGTGGTCACGGACCCACCGGTACCGCGATTCGCAGTGGCGAAATTTCTATCGCCCGCGACATCCTGAACGACCCCCGGTTTGTATACCCTGGCGGCAGCAGCTGTTGCAGCAGATGCGGCAGATGCGGCAGATTATTGACACCGCCCGCGATGCCTTTGTCAGTGTGGATGCGACGGGTCTCATTACTGACTGGAATCCGATGGCGGAGGAAATATCTGGCTGGTCGCGGGAGCTGGCCTTGGGGCGTTCCATGGCCGATACCCTGATTGTTCCACAGCAACGGGCTGCACACCAACAAGCTTTAGCACATTTTCGCGTTACCGGGACAGGACGAGTCAACGAGCATTGAGTGACGGCTACGGCAGTGCATCGTGATGGCCATACGTTCTGGAAGCCCGGGTTGTGGCCGTAGCGGATGTGGTAGAGGCAATAGCCTCGCATCGACCCTATCGGCCGGCGCTTGGGATCGAGCGAGCGCTGGAGGAAATCCATAATGGTCGTGGCCGGCTTTATGATGACGCTGTGGTAACCGCCTGCCTGCAGGTTTTTCAGGATGACGGTTTTCGTTTCTAGTCGTGGGCCGGATGTTTGATCCGTTGCCGTAATGTTGACGGTGGATCGCGGGTCATGGCTATCCCGTCCAGAATCCTGAAAAAAGCCCGGAAATCACCATTTTGCATGGCCAGCAGGTGGGCGAATTCGGGCAGCAGGTCGTTGTAGCTGCTCACCGGTAGCAACGCCGCGTTGTTCAGTGGGCGGGCAAACCACCACCTAAGCCCGGTAGGCTGTCTTCCAAAATGACTCTGATAGGTTTCATTTAACGCCGTGAACAGGCGTTTTTTTTCCGTCCGCTGTTCGTCTGCGGATAACTTGCTGGCATACAGGGTGGCCAATTTGCCGCGATAGCCGGCAATCAGCTTCAGTACAGCGGTCTTTTTTTGCCATAGGGCCTGGTACCGATTCAAGACAGCGGCTTGGTTATGGGCCAGCAGCCAGCGTCGCAGCCCCTCCCGTTCCACCAGGGTGGCCAGTGATTCATTGAAGCGGGTTTGGCCCTTAACGAACAGACGGCGGTGGCTCAGTTCATGAAACAATAATGCGGCCAGATCAGCGCGTGTTCCGCCGAGCATGCTACTGAGCAGGGGGTCGGCAAACCAGCCCAGGGTTGAATAAGCTGCGGCACCGCTGACGTAGACATCATCACCGCGTCGGCGCAGTTCTTTGGCATAGCGACGGGCATCGGCGAGAGCAAAATAACCACGATACAGTACACAGCCAACGATCGGGAAACACCACCGGCGGGGCTGTAGTGATAATGCCGGGGTGGCGAAAACGTTATACACTACCGCCTTACGGTCCAGTGCCACATAGTCACGATAGCTGCCACCGTTCGGTAGGGCAAGCTTTTGATCGGCAAAGTCGAGAATCGCCTGCACTGCGCTCAGTTGCTGGCGTAGTGACCGGGGCGTTTGTTGCTTGCGGATAAGGCTTGGAATCGGTTTGCCATTAAGCAGTAACTGGCTCTGGCCTTGTACAGCCTGAGCCAGATAAGCGAGCGATTCACAACCACCCAGCAGAGCAGCACTCGATAACAGTAGCAGACGAAGCAGGGGAATGAGAGATAATCTTGACATCGTGGCTCCAGATCCAGTGACCCGGGGACTGAAGGTATACCGGGTCGGGGGTAGTGTGCGAGACCAATTACTGGGTTTGCCCGGCCAGGACCGGGACTGGGTCGTGGTCGGCGCCAGTTCGGAAATGCTGTCACAACGTGGCTTTCGCCAGGTCGGCGCTAATTTTCCGGTATTTTTGCATCCGCACACCCGGGAAGAATATGCCTTGGCTCGCACTGAGCGCAAGTCGGCGCCGGGTTATCTGGGCTTTGCTGTGGATAGCTCAGCCGAAGTAACGCTGGAGCAGGATCTGCTGCGGCGCGACCTGACCATCAATGCCATGGCCTGTTCGGCCGATGGCCGGATCATAGATCCCTATGGTGGTCAGGAAGATCTGCGGTGCAAGATACTGCGCCATGTCTCCGCGGCTTTTGCCGAAGACCCGGTGCGGGTGCTCAGAGTAGCCCGCTTTGTCGCCCGCTTTGCCCCTCTGGGCTTTACCGTTCACCCCTCCACCTTGCGGCTGATGCAGGGCATGGTGGCAGCCGGGGAAGTGGACCATCTGGTGGCAGAACGGGTCTGGCAGGAAACCTGCCGCGCCCTGGTTGAGCCAGCACCGGTACAGTTTTTTTGTGTGTTGATAGAATGTGATGCCCTGGAGCGGATTTTTCCGGAAATCGATGCCCTCTATGGGGTGCCGCAGACTCGCAGATACCATCCGGAAATTGATTCGGGCACCCATACCATGCTGGTACTGGAGGCCACCCGTGCCTTGTCGGATGAACCCGAAGTATTGTTTGCCGCCTTGGTTCATGACCTGGGCAAGGCCTTGACACCACTTGCCGAGTTACCCGGTCACCGTGGCCATGAACAGCGCGGGCTGGCTTTGATCGACGCGCTGTGTGAACGTCTACGGGTGCCACGACGTTTTCGGCGACTGGCACTGCTGGTCTGTCGTAATC
>DRJH01000246.1 GCA_011052285.1 Gammaproteobacteria bacterium | reverse complement strand
TGACGTAGGGGAAACTCAGCACAGATCCGCTTATCAGCAACAAGCCCCTATGCCGTTACGTTAACATTGCTGCCCAGTGTGCTGCTGCTGCTGGTGGTGGTGGTGGTGGTGCCGGATGATTGCGTCTGTTGGACGGTCCGTCGTGCTGCATTGTCCGCATCACCATCCCGACGCACTTCCCGTACATCGTTGTCGCTACTGGTTGCCGGGGTATTAAAGGTTTGTGCCGGTTGTGATGTTACCAGGCTCGCTGCCGCTGAAATTTCCATATCCTTCTCCGTTGGAGTTCACTTCCACGTCTCAGTCTAGACCATGGTTTGGCTGTTTGCAAGCGGAGCAAATCCGCTGTCAGTGGAAACTGCTGAAACTACGAGAAGTTCCCTTTTTATGATAGCGGGAATAACGGTAGCATAAATAGATTCTATGAAAAACCGACATTTACTCTGGCATAATCCGGGGCCTGATAGCAGACTTATCCCACTGACGACAGACTCAGGAACGTAAACCTTCGATGAAAATGATATTTTTAGGCCCTCCGGGTGCTGGCAAAGGCACCCAAGCCGGTTTTATCTGCACCCACTATGACATTCCACAAATTTCTACCGGCGACATGCTGCGTACGGCCATCAAGGCGGGTTCCAAACTAGGTCTTGCAGTCAAGTCGGTCATGGAACGTGGTCAACTGGTGTCGGATGAGCTGATCATGGGGCTGGTGAGGGAACGGCTGAAAGAACCGGATTGTAGCATTGGTTACCTTTTCGACGGATTTCCCCGTACGCTGGCTCAAGCCCAAGCCATGCAGGAAAGCCGGTTACAAGTCGATTATGTCATCGAGATCCATGTTCCCGATCAGGATATCGTTCTGCGCATGAGCGGCAGGCGTGTTCATCTGGCATCAGGAAGAACCTATCACATTAAATTCAATCCACCACAGGTGGCCGGTAAAGATGATGTCACCGGGGAAGATCTGATCCAACGTCAGGATGATAATGCAGAAACCGTACAAAAGCGCCTTGATGTTTACCATACCCAAACGGAACCACTGATCAACTATTATCTGGATTGCCAAACCCGTAAGCCCAAAACAGCAGCAACGTTCATCAAGATCGATGGTGTTGGTACAGTCGAGGAAATCCGGCAACGAATACTCTCCGCGCTGACTTGAAAACTGCCCTTGTTCGCTCCATTTGCAGAACCATCCAATTCAACAAGAGAAGCATGATGAGCACACGCGAACTTACGGCAGATAATTTTGATAGCACCATCGAGAACAATAAGCTGGTACTGATTGATTTCTGGGCCAGCTGGTGCGGGCCTTGTCGGTCCTTTGCACCCATTTTCTCCGCTGCCGCTGAAAAAAACCCGGGCATTGTCTTTGCCAAAGTGGATACCGAAGCACAACAGCAACTGGCCGCACAATTCCAGATACGCTCCATCCCGACGCTGGCTATTTTCAAAGAACAAGTCATGATTTTCTCCCAGCCCGGAGCCCTGCCTGCTTCTGCACTGGATCAGCTGATCGAACAAGCGCAATCGCTGGACATGGATGAAGTCAGGAAAGACCTCGAGGAAAAACAGCGTAGCCACGCTACCGCATGACGGCAAACCCACCTTTCTGGGAAACAAAAAGCCTGGAGGAGATGAGTTCAGAAGAATGGGAGCAGCTCTGCGATGGCTGTGCCAAATGTTGCGTCTTTAAGCTCGAAGATGAAGACAGTGGCGAATTTTTCGTAACTGATATTTGCTGTCAATATCTGGACCTGGAAGCCTGTCGCTGCAACCACTACGAGCAACGCCATAGCAAGGTTCCTGACTGTGTTCAGGTCACACTCGAACTGGCCCGTGATGCTGCGTGGCTACCCAACACCTGTGCTTACCGACTACTGGCCAACGGCAATCCCCTACCGCGCTGGCATCCATTACTCAGTGGAGTTCCAGACTCTGTTTTTACAACCGGGATCTCTGTAAAAGGCCATGTTTGTCACGAAACTCCAGGTGTTATTCTGGAACAACATCTACTGGATTGGCCGAATTATTAAGCAAATCTACGGGTGGCTGAATGGTATAACGGCGCATTTTTTCCCAGAGATTTTTGCGGCTGATTCCAAGATGTTCAGCGGTCTCGACAATCCTCCATTGATGTACATCCAGGGCATGCAGAATTACTCGTTTTTCATGTTCTTGAAGCTGCCCTTTAAGATCTGCATCGGAAACCGCAAAGACTTCTTCCCCGTCGAACTGTTCCTGTCCCAAGTCTCGAGGTCCTAGCACTTCCTGTGAGGCCAGAATACACGCACGTTCGATACAGTGGCGCAACTGGCGAATATTGCCCGGCCATGATCTCGATAGCAGATAGTCCTCCGCCGCCGGAGAAAGAAAATGCTGTTCCTCATGTGCCCAGGCATACTCCACGATAAATCGGTGTGCAAACCAGGCAATATCTTCCGGACGATCTCGCAGCGGTGGTATTTCAAGGTGAATGACGTTAATGCGAAAAAACAGATCTTCTCGAAATTCTCCGCTCAACACGGCTTTTTTTAAATCCCGGTTGGTGGCGCTGATCAGCCGGGTATTTACCTGTATGGCCTGTTCACCTCCTATACGATGCAGGGATCCATCCTGGATGACTCGCAGCAATTTAGCCTGCATGGATACCGGCATATCACCGATTTCGTCCAGAAACAGGCAACCACCATCGGCCCGTTCGAATACCCCACGGTGTTTTCGAACCGCACCGGTAAATGCCCCCTTCTCATAGCCGAAAAGTTCTGCTTCAAGCAGGTTTTCCACCAGACCCGCGCAGTTGACGGCCTCAAAAGGTTGCTGCTTGCGCTGTTTATCACAACGGTGTGAATAATTTGCAACATACTCTTTACCCACTCCCGACTCACCGGTGATCAAGACACTGACATCATGTCCGGCGACCTGCCGCAAGGTCTGCTGAATCGTGAGCATGGATGCTGAAATACCCAATACATTCTCGGCACCTGCAATCGATTCAAATTCAAATAACTCGGGGCTAATCGAGCGAAGTTTTCCCAACAAATCATCAAGATCAAAAGGTTTAGTAATATAATCCCTGGCCCCGAGTTTGAGTAATTCAACTGCCTGGTCAATGCTGCCAAAGCCGGTAATGAACAAGGTACTCGGTGGTGCTGAACTGCGTTTCAACAAAGTCTGATACATTTCCTGGCCACTGATATCCGGAAGCTTGATATCGCTTAAGAGCAGGCTATAGTCGAAATTCTCTGTCGCCACCAATGCCTCTGCGGCACTCACAAACCAGTCTGCCTGAATTCCCTCCAGCTGGAATCGCAACATCAAGGATTCACCCATAATCGGGTCATCTTCAACCAGACATAATCTTGACCCGGCGCGGTTCATTATGCTACCGCCCGCAATGGCAGTCGCACAATAAATGAGGTCTGGCCCGCACCACTGCTAACCTCGATTTCTCCCTTTAGCTGTTGTACAAGCTGATAAGTCACCCATAATCCCAAACCGTTACCACTTTCGGAAAAGTGCACAAAGGGCTCGAATAAATGAGCGAGCTGATCCTGTTTAATTTCCTGCCCATCGTTACTGACGATTATTGAAAATTGTCGGTGCTCCCGATCAAGCAAGCAGTTGACTTCACAACGCTGCCTGGCTGCCACCACCGCATTTAGCGAAAGATTCAGCAACACCTGCCTGACCGGCGTTGAGGGTAGATGTACTGAGCGGGTCAGACTGCTGCTCCAACCCAACTGAATCGCCTTCTTCTGCACCTGAGACTGCAACAGGGTATGCACATCACTGATATCACCGGGTGTCAATTCATGGGTATCGGAACGGGCCTCTACCAACAATGCTGAAACGGTATCCTTGATTTGATGCAAACCTCGCTCCTGCAGTTGTAAGGTTTGTTCGGTCAACGCATCCGCGTGGCCGTGACGTCGGAGCGTATTGATGGCATTTAGCATCCCGCCCAGTGGATTATTGATTTCATGTGCTACTCCTGCCGCCAGCCTGCCCACCGCAACGAGCCGCTCCGAGGTAAAGACCTTTTGTTCCAAACGCTGTTTTTCCTGCAATTCGAGCAGCATTTGCCTGAAGCTTACGCCCAGTTGGCCGAACTCATCCTTGCTTTCGATCAGATCACATTGCACATCCCGTGGTGCCACGCGCCCCACCTCACCGAGACAATGGGCCAAATGGGTCAGTGGTTGCACCGAAAGTTTGCCGATATACCAGCCTATGGGTAGCAGAATAGCCAATACCAACAGTGCCGAATAAGCAATGCGCCAGCCCATATCCAGGTATCGAGGCAACAACATGGCCCGTGGATAGCCGATAATCAAAGTCCCTACCGCAATCCCGTCATCCACCATCGGCAATACCGCATAGATTGAGGTATTTTCCGGCCGATCAATCGGATATGGCTGTAGTGATGGTTTGGTGACTATGGTCTTCTCGATACCCGCCAATTCCACACCGTAGTTCCGCAGATAACTCAGGACCGGGAAACGACCGGGTTCCCCGGAAACATATACTTGATGATTCTTGTCCAGCACAATCAGTAATCGCGGATTCTCAGGATCATCAACCCTGGCGGCATTGACAATTTGATAGGCCGACCAGAGATCATCATGTTTAATCGCCGCAGGCAGTGTGCGGGAAAGTACACTACCCACTTCAATCGCATTACGATACAGGTCAGCCTTCAAATCACCTGCTGTACGCCAAACCAGCACAGCACTGATAACGATCCCGGTAATCAGGATCGTTGCGCTCAGCAACATCGGCACCTTGTAGCGGTAGCTGAGATCTTTCAATATCATTGCTGTGATCTGTCGTAATAGCGATCTGCAGAGCGGATACCGTCGAAAAGATGGTCATTCCCTGCCACAAATCCATCCAGATTAAGTCGCTGTAACAATTTCTTTCCAGCCTGATTCCGGTTCATACCCAACAACACCGCCCGCAGGCGTTGTACTTCTGCTGCTGGCAGCTGAGTACGGACCACAAATGGCGGAAAACCAAATTTAGGAGAGCGTTGGATAACCCGTGTTTTTGAGGTGATATCAGGGCGAATTTTAGCCAGTGTCTCCCAAACATATCCATCCACGGCGCCACCCTGTGCCAAGCCTTTAGCAACTGCAACAATCACATCACGGTGCGACCAGGTAAAAAAAGTTTTGGCAAAAAAATGCCTTGGGTCAATACCCTGCTTGAGCATGAGAACTTGAGGTACCAGAAAACCTGAATTGGAATCAGGATCAGAATAGGCAAAAACCCGATTTTTCAGATCAATGATGTTTGTTGATGTCTTGTCGGTTGCTGGCACAATCAAATAAGACTGGTACAGTGGCTGTCCCTGATAGAGTGCTACCGCCAGTAGATTATTCTGTTTGTTTGCTTGTAACCTTGTGTACGGCAAACCACAAATCCATGCCGCATCAAGCTCTTGATTAATAATAAGTTTATTGATTTCACGGTAGCTCTTGCGCTGCACAAATTCCACTCGGCGACCCAGTCTTTTTTCCAGATATCCGGACCAGGCTTCGAGAAATGAAGTTTGATCATCCAGGAAAACGGTAGTCAGACCTATTTTATAGGGCCTGGGGGGGTGTTTCTCAGCCAGTACAGGCGATGTTTGCAAGGCAAGCAACATACCCAGCACAACAACTCTCAGCAGCATTTCCTTCATCAGCTTTTCCCTCGGTGCAGCAGGGATCGCAAGCATTCGTACTCCATTGATTAAACTATGCGCCTGGAAATTGTGCACCTTGGAATTGAATATCAGGTGCTTTATCCACACCCCGGATTTCTCGATTCCGCTTAAAAATTCACCTGACATCAATACGTCCTATCGTGTTTGGCCATGGCCATCGGCTCCAGTATAACGGCGTAATGATGTTGCAGATAGTGGAAGCCCATCCAGCCTCCACTACAGTAAAGTAAGCTCAGTGAAATTCCTGTGCTGGCTTATTACTCTCGCATAGCCCTCTGGGAATAACGAATGGTACGGTTCCCGGTATCACATAAGATTGTAATCGATGCATAACCGGGCGGCCCTGTTGCTGCCATAGCTGGATCCCACCTTTGAGCACAAACACCTGAAAGTGAAAATCAATCAGGCGTGCACTCCATTGCTGCAACTGCTGCTGCTGCGGTGGTGACGTGGTAACCAGCACCACCTCACCCCCTTTTGCATTCGGCAAATACCCCCTGGGATCTGACCCGGCAAAAACCGCACCAGGTAAAGAGGTGATTTCATAGTGGGTCCGGTCACGAATATCCAGAAGCAATAGAGGCTGATCCTGTCGTAACTTCTCTGCCAATACCTGTGGACTAATATCTTGCCACTTTGCAGATTTTACCTGCGCCGATGCCTGCCCCATGAGTGGGACCACAAAGATCCATGACGTCATCAAGATCATGATGCTCCTGCGACAAAATATCCTAGGAGGCTGTTGCATTCTCCTGCTCACAGGGGGCTGCCAATTCAACACGAACACCAGCAGGTTTCAACTCCTTCGTACTCAATGCAGATTGTAATTGCTCACAACCACAATCCCTGGCAACCGGATACGGAATCACCACTGCAGAAACACCTCCGATTTGCTCCAATGAGTGCAGATGTCGGATCGAACTGGCGCCACCGGAAAGCCACAAATACCCTGAATACGCGGGTCTGGCGTACTCAACAAGATCCAACTCCAGGCCCTTACCCTCCAGAGCAGCGCCCTGACCATGCAACCACAATGTCTCAAAACCCAGTGACTGGACCTTACCCATGGTTTGTGTCAGCGCCTCATCGTCGGGAATCGTCAGAAAAG
>DRJH01000245.1 GCA_011052285.1 Gammaproteobacteria bacterium | reverse complement strand
GTGCAGCAGCATGCATCAAATCCGGTATACCATCAGGCGCTGGCAAACGATTACCAACCGAGTGCGAAGGATCGACACAAACCGGCATCAGGGTCAAACGCTGCACAGTAGGCACCAGCGCGAAGTCGACAAAATTACGGTGTGGCAGACCCAAATGTGATTTCATCCCCCGCAAACAGAAAACCACCCGCTGATTACCTTCACTTGCCAGATATTCTGCGGCATTGAGTGACTCTTCCAGGGTAATACCAAAACCGCGTTTCAACAGGATGGGAAATTCCTGCTGCCGTCCAGCTGCCTTGAGTAATTCAAAATTCTGGGTATTGCGTGTACCAATTTGCAGCATCACACCGGTTGGTTTGCCGGTTTTCTCCAATGCATTTGTGATTTCGTCAATCTGGGAGTCATGGGTGATTTCCATAGCGATGACGCGGATTCCGTACTTGCCAGCCAACGCAAACACCCAGGGCAAACAGTCAGCACCGAGCCCCTGAAATGAATAGGGATTAGTGCGCGGCTTGTACGCGCCCATGCGGGTACAACGCAGCCCTCGGGCAGCAACAGCCCGCATAACCTGCTCAACATACTCGTGATTATCAACGGCGCAAAGACCGGCAAAAATATTAAAACTTTTTTGGGAAAATTCTACGCCGTTGTAGAAAAACCCGGCCTCTCGGGAATCCTCATTGTGACGACCGAGCAGGCGATAATCCCGGGATACCCGCACCACCTTATCGACATCTTGCAATGCCGATATTTCCTCCATATCAAGCTTGGATGTATCACCTACGACAAAGATTTCAGTCAGAACTTGCTGGGCACCGATGACATGGTGCAACTGGGTACGAACATTGGTCTTCCCGGCCAACAATTCCAAGACTGCCTGGCATGAATGTGAAGCAGCATCAACATCGGGTTTCAGAATAATAATCATCAGATTTCAGTCGGTAAATTACGAGTATTGCCCCATTCGGCCCAAGCGCCAGCATAGCCACTAACCTGAGAAAATCCCAGATATTTAAGCATCCAGTAGCTATACGCTGAGCGATGATGTGTTTGGCAATAGGTGATGACATGCTGGTTCGGAAAGATTTCCAGGTCAGCCAGTCGTTGCAACAGGATATTTTTGCCCAGCAGCCGAGTCTGGTGTTGCCGATCCATAGCATCGGTCCAATTAAAGTTTCTGGCCCCCGGGATATGACCACCTCGCATAGCGAGTACTTTACGACCGTCAAACTCCTCAGCACTGCGGGCATCCAGCAGTCGAACTCCCGGTTTGTGCAAATGATTTAGAACAAATTCTCTATCCACCAAGGCTGCAGTGGTGGATTCAAGTTGTAATGAATAGGGCATGACCTGATTCATGTCGGCCTCAATGGGCTGATTTTCTTGAGTCCAGGCAAGAATACCGCCGTTGAGTAACGAACCCGGTGACAAACCAACCGCATCCAGGGTCCACAATAATCTGCAGGCCCGTCCACCACCCTCATCATCATAGGCAACCACGGCTCGGCCATCTCCAACACCATGCTGACCAAACACTGCCGCCAAACGTTCCAAGGGGGGTAGTAAGCCTGGCACTGGAGGCTGACCCAGTACCAGATGTCCATAGTGGAGGTGAATGGCACCGGGAACATGTGCCTGCCGGTAGGTTGCTTCTTTGCCAAGGTCGATGACCAGTACTTCTTCGGGGCGGCAGCAAGCCAGTTCGGAGGCTTCAACAACGAATGGCAGTTTCAGCATATTCATGGCAGCGCGATTGTAGCCTATTGTCCTGTCACCGTGGGCCAAAGTTTAGATGACAAAACGGTAGCTGACTACGACTCCAGACTGTGCAACCTCTCCGGAGTACCCACATCGCACCATAGCCCTTGATAGAGTCGCCCGGAAACATGGCCCGATGCGGCCTGGTGCACCAATAATGGCGCCAACGGGAATGGTCTGCTTACACAGTTTTGAAACAGCGCTTTTCGATAACAACCGATACCACTAAAGGTCAGACTGGGCGTGGTCTTATCTTCTCTCAGGGGGAAAACCATACCCTTATTCAGGAGAAAATCCCCATCCGGATTATGCCTGGGATTGGGCACCAGTATCAGATGCGCCAATACCTGTTCCGTAATCGATAATTGCGCATAGGGATAGTCGGCCCAGGTGTCGGCATTCACCACCACAAATGGATCGCTCAACAAGGGCAATGCCTTAACGATACCACCACCGGTGTCGAGTACGACACCTTTCTCATCTGAATATTCAATTTCCAGACCATAGTCCTGGCCCTGCCGTAATTGCTGATGAATTTGCTCGCCCCGGTAGTGGGTATTGATGATAACATGGTGAAACCCCGCTGCCGCCAGGTGTTGCAATTGGTGTTCAATCAAGGTTTTACCAGCAACTTCCAGTAGCGGCTTGGGTTTTTTTGCGGTCAGTCGTCCCATGCGCTGACCGCGACCGGCGGCCAAGATCATGACATCCATCATGTCAACATAAGCAGAGCTCGTTGGCACAGCTTATCCAGAACCGCTAATTGCGGATACCGTTGCGCGGTGTCAATAATATAGGCTAAAACACGGGGAATGTCGGTCAGATAGCCGGGCTTTTGATCGCGGTGGCAAAGCCGGGCAAAAATACCAGCCGCCTTGAGATGGCGTTGTACCCCCATTAAATCGAACCACTCAAGAAGCTGTGAATACCCTGGTACGGGCAAGTCCGCATCACTCGCCCGTTGCTGATAATCACTCAGCCACTGCAGCACACGGCCTCGTGGCCAACGAATGTAACAGTCCTTGAGAAGTGAGACAAGATCATAGGTCAAAGGCCCCTCAACCGTATCCTGAAAATCCAGTACTCCAGGATTCGGTATATCACAAACCATCAGGTTACGACTGTGGTAATCCCTATGCACCCAGGTCACTGGCTGTGACAAGGCCTGTTCGACCAACCATTGCCGACAATGATTCCACTGCTGCACCTGCCTGGAGTTCATACTGATCTGCAGATGCTGCCCCAATAACCAATCTGCAAACAACTGCATTTCCGAGAGGAGCATTTGTGCACTATACGCGGGAAACTCACCGAGATGGTGCAGACCCCCCTGTTGTATTTTGATCAGGGTTGCTATTGCATCGTGGTACAGATAATCTGCATTGCTCTCGTTCAGCTGTTGCAGATACGTCTGTTTTCCCAAGTCGGTTAATAATAAAAACCCCTGTTTCAGATCACTGGCCAACACTTGAGGCACATGGACACCCAGGGATAGAAATTCCTGACTGACATGTACAAACGACTTGCAATCCTCCTGTTCGGGTGGTGCATCCATGACAATATAACTGGTGTCACCGTGAAAAAAGCGGAAATAACGGCGAAAGCTGGCGTCATTCGATGCCGGGGACAAGCCTTCCGGCGTCACACCATGAACATACTGCAGCCAATCAGCCAACATTACGAGTCTTTTGTCTCTCATCCAGTTACCCTTTATACTCTCACCTGTCAGCCCCATACATTTCATGCAG
>DRJH01000244.1 GCA_011052285.1 Gammaproteobacteria bacterium | reverse complement strand
TCCCGTATGGGTACCCCTTCCTTTAACAAGTTCTGTAAAACCTTGACCACTACCCCCAAACTGAGCAAATTGGGCACCAGTTCCTCAACCAACTTTGGCGCCACCTTGCCAAGATTATCAAGCATTTTCTGGGCTTCCTCACGACCCAGCAGCTCTGGCGCATGATCTTTAAGCAACTGGCTCAGGTGTGTGGCAATCACTGTTCCCGCATCAACTACGGTATAACCCATGGTTTGGGCCTGTTCTCGCAACAGCGGATCGATCCAGATCGCCTGCAATCCGAAGGCGGGATCAACCGTTGTAATACCCTCCAACTCTCCGAAAACCTGCCCCGGATTGATCGCAATATCCCGATCTGGATAAATTTCAGCCTCACCTGCAACCACACCGTTCAGCAGCACTCGGTAGATATTAGGCGACAGCTCCAAATTGTCACGGATGTGCACAACAGGAATCAGGAAGCCCAGTTCCTGGGTTAATTTCTTGCGTACACCTTTGATACGGGACATTAGCTGCCCCCCCTGTTTTTGATCAACCAGGGGAATTAAACGGTAACCCACCTCAAGACCCACAACATCAACGGGCTGTACATCGTCCCAACTCAGTTCCCGAACTTCCTCTGCCGGGGGTAGTTCGACTTCGTTCTGCTGCGCTGCCGACTCCTCAGCACTGACCGCACGACTGCGTCCTGTCGTGAAGCCGATACCAAACAACACCAGTGCCAGTCCCAGAAAAGGCAGGTTAGGCATGCCGGGAATCATCCCCATCACACCAATAACCGCGGCGGTAACATACAGTGCTCTGAAATTGGCAAATAACTGGCCCAATACCTGATGGCCCACGTCATCATCATCACTACCCCTCGTAACCATAACAGCGGTAGCCGTTGACAACATCAACGAGGGAATCTGTGCTACCAGGCCGTCACCAATGGTCAGCAGCGTGTACACCTGGGTGGCATCGCTGAAATTCATCCCATGCTGTAACATACCGATGGAAAATCCTCCGATCAGGTTGATCATCAAAATCAATATACCCGCCACCGCATCACCACGGACAAACTTACTGGCACCATCCATAGAGCCATAAAAATCCGCCTCCCTGGTGATGTGTTCACGACGTTCTTTTGCTTCTTCCTGAGTCACTATGCCAGCATTGAGATCGGCATCTATCGCCATCTGTTTGCCGGGCATAGCATCGAGGGTAAATCGTGCCGTCACCTCAGAAATTCGGCCAGCACCCTTGGTCACGACGACAAAATTAATAATCACCAGAATCGAAAAAACCACCAGGCCCACTGCGTAATTGCCGCCGATAACAAACTCACCAAATGCCTCGATAACCCGTCCCGCAGCAGCGGGGCCGGTGTGTCCATACAGTAATACAACCCGGGTTGAAGCGATATTCAAAGCCAACCGTAATAATGTCGATAACAACAGCACAACCGGAAAAGCTGAAAATTGTAGCGGCTGGCCGCTGTAAATTACCACCAACAAAATCATTAATGACAGGGCAATATTGAAGGTGAAGAAAATATCCAACAATACGGGCGGTAGTGGCAACACCATCATCGCCAGAATGATCATCAAAAATATCGGCGCGCCCAGCTCAAAACGAGCCAACTGCTTAATATTTAACGAATCGGATAGACCGGGAATTGCAAAAGCCATGTTCTTTCCATCAATCAGCTGGTGATTGCCGCAGCAGCTCCGGCGGCACTGGCAAATCATTCATTACCACCGCACTGTCCGCAGCGCTGCGATGCTGGCTGCGCAACTGGAACACATAGGCCAATACCTGGGCGACGGCGAGGAATAGCGATTCGGGAATCGGTTGATTCAATTCGGTACTGTGATATAAAGCCCTGGCCAGCAGCGGTGCTTCAACTTGGGGAATATTCACATCACGAGCCACCTTACGAATCTGTAACGCCATAAAATCGGCCCCTTTGGCAAGCAACACCGGTGTTCCCATGGTTTCTGCGTCATAACGCAGAGCGACGGCAAAATGGGTCGGATTGGTCACAATAACATCTGCTTCTGGAACTTTTGTCATCATGCGTCGCTGTGCCATTTCCCGTTGCTGGCTGCGTATTTTGCCTTTCAACAGTGGATCGCCATCGGTTTCCTTGGTATCATCCCGCACCTCCTGCTTGGTCATTTTCATCTCCTGCTTGTTATCCCAAAGCTGGTAGGGCACATCAACCAGGGCAATCAGGATCATACTCATCGACAAAAACAGGAAACCATATCCGACAATATGAAAACCACGGCCCAAGCCGGATAATAACGGTTGAGTGGACAAGCCAATCAGCTCGTTGAACGCGTTTTTAAATACGATCAGCCCAACCACCAGGATCAGCACAAACTTGGCCAGGGCCTTACCTAGTTCGACCAGTGTCCGCATCTTGAAAATCTTACCTAAGCCTTTGATTGGATCCAATTTATCAAATTTAAAGGCCATGGATTTACTCGAGAATGACCAGCCACCAAGCAGCATTGGAGATAACAGCGTGACCACTACCAGCAACAGCATAAGTGGGGTTACCGTCCTCATGCCCTGGAAGAACATGCTGATCAAGGCGGTAATCATGGTTGCAGGATCAAGCAATTCTGCGCGTGTCCAGGTCAAACCATGAACCATCATTGTTTCAATTCCATCAAGAATATAACTCCCCATCACCAGCAACCCCCCACTGGCAGTCAGGAGTGAAAAAGTGGTATTCAACTCCCTTGAGCGGGCAATCTGCCCTTCTTCTCGGGCTTTTTGCTGACGCCTCGGTGTGGCCTGTTCTGTTCGTTCCTGAGATTGCTCAGCCATGGCCTAGCCCCTGCTAACCGCCATTGCCTGATGAATAAAGAGCCAGACGGCATCCAGCATATGATTGAAAATGACCATTGCTGAAGGCAAGGTCAGGGAAATCACCGCTAACCCGATCATGATAATGACCGGAAAGCCGATAGAAAAAATATTCAACTGTGGTGCCGCACGGGTGATGACACCCAATGCCAGATTGACCAGCAACAAGGTCGCAATCCCGGGAAGCGCGATGCGAACGGCATAACGAAAAATCTCACCCGTCCACAACAACAGCGACCAAACGCCATCAAGACGGATGCTGCGACCATCCACCGGAAGGACTCGAAAGCTATCCACTAACGAGGAAATCATCGCCAGATGGCCATTTAAAGAGAAAAAAACCAGCGTCGCCATCACCACATAAATCTGACTGACAACCGGAGTCTGAACACCACTAACCGGATCGATCAAGGAAGCAAAACCAAGTCCGGACTGCATGGCGATAATCTGTCCTCCAAGGATCATAGCTGAAAAAACCACCATCAAGGCCAGGCCGAATGCCATACCGATGAGAATCTGCTGCAGCACCAAAACCACCATCTCCGGACTCCAGGGTGAGATCGCGGGAGCGGGTGGCAACAACGGTGCGACAATCATGGACAATATCAGTGCCAAGCCGATTCGAACCCGCATCGGCAGGGTTCTTGCCCCCAGTACGGGGGCAATACCCAGTGCCGTACCGATGCGTAGAAATGGCCATAGAAAGGACCCGAGTTGTGCGGTAATACCTTCCCAGGTGAGATGCAGTACAGGATCCACGGCTCAGGTTCATCCAATCACGAACGGTATGGTATCGAACAGGCGCCGGGTAAAGTCCATCAAGAGACTGAGCAACCAGGAGCCCGTCACCATCAAGGTCACAATCGTGACCACCAGCTTGGGAATAAAACTCAAGGTCTGTTCGTTGATCTGGGTGGCTGCCTGAAAGATACTCACCAGCAGGCCAGCCAGCAGACCCGGCAGTAACACGATCAGCATCATGGCCAGAATCACCTGCGTGGCCTGTTGAAAAATTGCGCTCAAATCACCCATTTATTGCCCCCTGTCAGACATAAAAACTCGACGCCAAAGTCCCTAAAGTCAAGCTCCAGCCATCCACCAAAACAAAGAGCATGATTTTAAATGGCAGTGAGATGATCATCGGTGACAACATGATCATGCCCATTGCCATCAATACGCTGGCAACCACCAGGTCGATAATCAAAAATGGAATGAATAGCAAGAAGCCAATCTGAAAAGCAGTCTTCAGTTCACTACTGACATAGGCGGGTATCAAAATCGACATCGGCACCTTGGATGGATCCTCAAGCTTGGTTTTGGCCATATCGGCAAACAGTGTCAAGTCAGCTTCTCGTGTCTGATTGAGCATGAAGGTACGCAAAGGTGCCGTAGCCCGTGTTAGTGCCTGTGGGCCTGATATTTGATCTGCAACATAGGGTTGTACCGCATTGTTATAGATGGTAGTGAATACCGGCATCATCACGAACACGGTCATAAACAAGGCCATGCCGATAAGAATCTGGTTCGAAGGTGTTTGATTCATACCCATCGCTTGCCGCAAAATCCCCAACACGATAATGATCCGGGTAAATGCAGTCATCATCGTCAGCGCCGAAGGCAACAGGGTCAACCCCGTCATCAGCAACAGAATCTGCAGGCTTAAACTGAACGTTTGCCCCGAGCCACTACCGGTTACCGTTACAGCCGGCAATCCTGCGGCCTGCACCACATCAGGCAACACTGTCAGCAACAAACAGCAGTAAACCAGGAATTGTGATGAGATTGCCTTGGGTTTGCATAGCGTCTTCATCGTGGATTCTGCTCCACAACCATGCCGGGTTTTCGAAAACGAGTCAGCATTTCGGCAAAACCCCGAGGCATGGTTCGCTGTTGCACAGGTACCGCTTCCGAAAGCTGGTGCAATCGGGTAATGTGCCCGGGAGCTACCCCGAGTAAGAGCTGATCTGACCCCACCTGTACCAGCACCAGTCGTTCACGTTGGCCAACAGAGATAACCGACAACGGCTTAATCACGCCATGCCCTATAGCCTGTATGCTACCCATCCTTTTCATGACCCAGGCCACCAGTCCGATTACCAGCAATACCAGTAACAGCCCAAGTACCACCTGGATAACCTGGCCGGTACCAAAAGGCTCAACCACCGGGCGTGTCTGTAGAGGCTTTGTAACGGCCATCACGGGGTCAACCCACAAACAAACGACCACAAAGGCTAGAACAAAAGACATCTTGTACCATACCTGGTGGTTATTTGTAGATTCCCTGACCATCAGCGTAGCTTCCTGACCCTTTCCGCAGGACTAATGATATCGGTCAGTCGAATACCAAATTTCTCATTCACCATCACCACTTCACCATGAGCCACCAGACAGCCATTGACCATGACATCCAGCGGCTCACCAGCCAGGCGATCCAGCTCAACCACCGATCCTTGATTCAATTGCAATAAATTACGGATACTGATCGCCGTCCTACCTATTTCAAGAGAGATCGTGACGGGAATCTCCAGAATAATATCAAGTTGTGAGCTATTTTCTTCCTCGTGCTTCGATGGAGATGAATCGTTACCCGATTCTTCCTCCAGCAAGTCGTTCCATGCGGCAAGTTGTGCTGCCTCATCACCTTGTTCATCGTTGCCGGCTTTTGCCTGCTCGACCGCAGCACCGTCCCCTGCAGTTTCGTCACCCTTTTCGGTAACACCTTCATCTGGCTTGGTCCCATCAACCGGGAATTCATCAGTCATTATGATTTCCTCATTATTTTTCCATTCTCCTGAGCCAACCCGGCAACTGACAGGGTACCTAAGTAACTAAACTATCGAGTATTTCCCTAGAATTCTCAGAGGGAATTCCAGATCGCACGAATGATCCAACCTGTACCGCATAGTGGCCATCGCTGGAGCCTGGGGCACCACGGCACACTGGCACATAATCAGCACGAAGCAATATTTCCTCAGGAGCTGAAATCGGTATGATATCGCCCTTCTTCCAATCGTTCACGTCACCCAATATCCCTTTGAATTCTGCCAAGACAGCCGTTAGATCGACTTCTGCCGAGAGAATTTCACTGCGCAAACTGGCAATCCAGCGCTCATCTATATCTTTCGTATCACTCTGTACGCCAGCAATCAGCTGTTGTCGAATTGGCTCGATCATTGAGTAAGGCATCGTAAACAGTAATTCACCACCAACATTGTCTATTTCAATACGGAAAACCGAACTTACGACGGTCTCGGATGGACTGACAATATTGGCAAACTGGGGGTTGACCTCAGAAGACAGATATTGAAAATCAAGTGACAGAATGACCGACCAGGCCCTTTTCATGTTCCGGAAACACTCTTCCAGAACCAGGCTCATAACCCGCATCTCTGATGGGCTAAAATCACGACCTTCAACCTTGTTGTAACGCGTGCCATTGCCACCGAAGTAAAAATCCACAACGCTGAAAACCAGATTGGGATCAAAAACAAACAGCGCTGTCCCCCTTAGGGGGTGAACCCTCACCATATTCAGACTGGATGGCAACAATAGATTCCGTAGATAGTCCGAGAATTTCAGAACACGTATTCCGACAATCGAAACCTCGGCATTTCTACGCAATAAATTAAAAAGACTAATCCGGAATTCTCTCGAGAATCGCTCATTAATAATCTCCAGCGAAGGCATCCGACCACGGACGATCCGGTCCTGGTTGGCAAAATCGAATACGGTGACCCCTCCTTTGGGTGCAGTTTCCGTGCCCGTTTCAATATCACTACCGTCGACCTTACTGAGTAAGGCATCAATCTCCTCCTGTGATAGCAGATCCGCATCGGTCATCTCTAGTCCACCACAAAATTGGTGAAATAAATGGCCTTTAACTCTGACGGCACACCTTCGGAAAGAAGAATTTTTCGAATCTCGGCCAGTGCCTGCTTCTGCAGTGCCAACTTACCTTCCCGGCTACTCAACGCCCCTTCGCTCTGACTGCTAAAAAGCAGTGTCAAGGCATTTCGCACTGCAGGCCTATTTCTCTTAACAGCACCGAGAACATCACTGGAACGGGCCATTAAGGACACCGTGATCTGCAAAAACCGACGCCCATCCTTGCCATTCAGTGACACGGTAAAGGGGCGTAGATTCATATACTGTGCCGGTTCTGTAGGCTTCTTGGGTGTCGTGGCAACTTTCTCCGTAGCCGTATTCGCCTTACCAACAGCCTGAGCAGCTTTAACCGGCTCCGTATTCGAGTCAAAAAACCCCGTAAAATACAGTGCTGCCCCGACAGAAATTCCAATAATTAACAACCCACCAAGACCCAAAATCAGGATTTTCCCCATCCCTGATTTGCTCGAACCTTCTTCTTCGACCGGTTTCTCTTCTTTCTTTGCCATGTTTTACTCCAAAATACGTGCCGCACCATGCTACACGTCAGTCAAACAATTTATTGCTGGCACAGAGCCTTGTAGCAAATCATATGCCATCGCAATCGCCGCAGCCCGCGACACCGTGCTATACCCATCGCCCTACACAGGGTCTATTTTATTATACTTTTTTTTCAGCGGCTTATAGCTCACAATAAATTAGTCACAAGAACAAGAGAAATGATCAATGAGAGCTGCTTTTCAAGTTGCGTCAGAAAACTGCTGTTTTTTTAGTGACAGCGTCGGTGAATTGTCATCTATTGTCGAGAGCGACCATCTCGGCAGCCGGATACGTGGTAGATGTACTGGCCCAGGGGACTGCCCGGGAATAGTGGCCGACCAGGCTGCCGGCGCAAGCAACTGCTAACGCTGTAGTAGCAATTTCAACATTCGCCGCAATGGCTCCGCCGCACCCCACAACAACTGATCTCCGACCGTGAATGCCGTTAAATATTCAGGCCCCATACGCATTTTATGCAGGCGCCCAATGGCTACCTCAAGCGTGCCGGTGACATGAGACGGAGTTAATTCAGTGATGCTATGCTGCGGAGTATTCTCGACCACCCGAACCCAATCATTCGCCTCAGCCAGCCGACCACGGATTTCATCCATACCAAGATCTACACACAATTTAACGGTCAAGGCCTGACTATGACAACGCATGGCCCCGATACGAACACACAAACCGTCAATAGCGATGGGATTTTGCTGACGACCGAGAATTTTATTGCACTCCACATAACCCTTCCATTCTTCCCGGCTCTGTCCGTTATCCGCTATGCGATCAATCCATGGCAGCAAATTACCCGCCAGCGCAGCACCAAGGTTGGCCACCGGGAATGAGGCTCCACGCATGGCCTCGATTGCAAGACGGTCAATATCGAGTATGACCGCTGCAGGATCTTCGAGTAGTGGCGCCGTCGCCACACACAACGCAGCCATTTGGGTCAGCAATTCCCGCATAGCACGAGCCCCTGCACCCGAAGCCGCCTGATAGGTCATCACAGAAATCCATTCTACCAAATCGGCTTTGAGTAAGCCTGCCATCGCCATCATCATCAGGCTCACTGTGCAATTTCCACCGATAAAATCTCGTACCCCATTATCAAGAGCTTGATCGATGAGCTCCCGGTTTACCGGATCCAGAACGATTACACTGTGATCCGTCATACGCAAACTTGAGGCCGCATCAATCCAATACCCCCGCCAACCTTCTTCTCGTAGTACCTTGAAAACCTGGGTGGTGTAGTCCCCCCCCTGACAGGTCACGATCACGTCCATTGCAGACAACTGCTGGAGATCAAAAGCGTCGTGTAAACGGGTCTGTTGACTGCCGATCTCAGGTCCCGCTTGCCCGGTTTGCGACGTGCTGAAAAATACTGGCTCCTCAATCACATCGAAATCAGCCTCATCACGCATCCTGGTCAACAACACAGAACCCACCATGCCTCGCCATCCAACAAAACCCACCCGTTTAATCTTCATCGTTACGTGTTTATTTCGCTAGTGGTTCAATATCGACATAAGTTTCGTTATAGGCGGCACCCCGAAGCAAATCGGTGCGAATATGCTCCGGGATCAAGGCATTAACGGTCTGTCCCGTGGTGCTACTGTGCAACCAGGCTCCTTTGGGAGAATACAGCACACCAGGCCGTGTTTTATGGCTGCATCTGGCCCGCAACACGACCTCACCTCCATCATTCCACACCCGCACTAATCCCTGGTCTACGATACCATGAGATGCTGCATCTTTTGGATGCAACTCAAGCGGCTCTGGCCCATTGGCAGTCGGGTGACCACCAAACATTGCGTTGGAGCGTTCGAAACTCGATGGTGTAACCAAGGCAAATGGCCGGTTCCGAACCACGGGTTTATACGTTGGGACACCACAGTCAAATTGATCGGCCAACCGCTGTGAGTACAGCTCTATTCGACCGGATGCAGTCTCCGGCTTTCTGTTTGCACACAGCAACGGCCAGGCCCCTTCTGCAGTTAACATCGGCAACACTGCACCAGAGTCCAGTTGACTAGGCCTTCTACCCTGCATTGCCGATGACGCACTATCAAACGCCATATCGAGCAATTCATTATCTGTAGCCTGTAATGCCGACTCCTCATAGCCGAACCGCTTTGCCAAACGACGAAATATTTCTGTGTTCGGCAAAGCCTGGCCCACAGCAGGAATAACCGCATCCGCTTTCTGCAGATAACCCTGGCCATAAGCGGCAAATACATCCGTATGCTCAAAGTGGCTGCATGCCGGTAGAACAACATCGCAATACACCATCGTATCGGTCATCACCACATCACAACCGATGGTGAACAATGTGCTCCGACTCAGCGCCGCCTTCATGCGGTTTTGCTGTGGGTGGGTACAAACCGGATTATGGTTATAGACAAAGACGACCCGAAAAGGTGGGTCGAGCGTATCGTCGAGCAGCAACTGGGGAACATCAACGATATTGACACTGCGAACAGGACTTAAGAGCAATTCCGGACATTGCAATCGCTGTGGTGTTTTTGGGAACATCGCGCCATTGGGGCAAATGATACCGGCACCTAAATGCCCAAGTTGTCCTCTAAGTACCTGTAGCACCATGGCTGCACGTATTGCAGAACCACCATTGGCACTGCGTTCAAGACCAATGCCAATATTCAAAGAAGCCGCATGTGCCCCTACGTAGAGTTCAATAAAATGCTCGATATCCTGCAGTTTCAAGCCACAGATCCGTGCTGCATCTTGTAAGGTGTAACGGCGTGCACTTTGCATATAGGTTTCAAGCCCCTGTACCCACTGCCCAATAAATGACCTATCCAACAACTCACGACGCTCAAACTCACATGCCATGGCCAGTGCCAGCACCGTATCTGTATTGGGCAGAGGCTGCAGGAAAAGATCTGCTTTACGGGCAATTCTGATGCATCTGGAATCAACCACAACCAGACGGGCGCCTTTAGCTTGAGCGGCCTTGATGACGCGGGCAAAATGCAGATTTGAGGTCGTGATGTTATTGGCCCAAACAATGATCAGATCCGAGTTCGCAGCATCTTCTGGATTCAGCCCGGGAACATCACCGAACAGGCTGGCATAAGCCGCCGCCAGCACGCCCCCACATAGCGGAGTCCTGTCCAGTTGTGTGGCACCAAGTCGATAAAAAAACCTTCGATCCATAGAACCCATAGCCAATTGGCCATGGGGGCCACCATAATTGAGCGGCAATACGGATTCCGACCCATATTTTTCAATAGCGTTGGTGGTTGCTGCGTGAATACGATCGAGTGCTTCAGACCATGATATCGGGGCATATTGTTTCTCGCCACGTGGCCCGGTACGCAATAAGGGTGTTCGTAACCGCCGTGGTCCATGGACCAGATCGATGTAATAGTTGGCAACTTTTTTACAAATCGTACCCCGAGTATATGGATTGGCAGCCGAGCCTTTGATGCCGGTAATCTGATTGCCTGCTGTCGTCACCGCGAGACTACAGGTATCGGGACAATCCAAAGGACAAACACTGGGACGGGTTGACAAAGCAGCAGTTGTCGGCATACTCATGAATCCTCAATATCAGATCGCTGGTAAGATGCATAGCAGCGGATTATCCCATGATCAGCAAGAAATGTGCATCAAGTCACAGTGGTATTGACCGATTCTCATACCTAATGGAACAGAATGATTGAGATTTTCCAGTTTTTCTGATAGAAGGTCTCGCTCATTTTTTAGAGGAATAAATATGGCTCGTACAAGGACAACGGTCTCCAAACTCATCCACGGCATAGAGCCGTACAAACCTGCCAAAGGTGAGGAATACCTCAATTCTAACCAGCAGGCCCATTTTCGCCAGATTCTGGAGGCTTGGCGCGACGAACTCTTAGCCGGCAGCAGCAAGACAGTCAGCTCCATGCAGGATGAAACCATCAATCATCCGGACCCAACCGATCGTGCCAGTCAGGAAACAGAAATTTCCCTGGAACTGCGTAGCCGAGATCGCGAGCGCAAGCTGTTGAAAAAAATCAACGAGTCCCTGGACTTGCTGGAAACGGATGATTATGGCTATTGTGAGAAATGTGGCATCGACATCGGTTTGAAACGACTTGAAGCCAGGCCCACAGCCACACTTTGCATTGATTGCAAAACCCTGGAGGAAATTCGCGAACGCAACCAAGCTTGATTTACTGCAAATAACACATTGTAACCTTTAACCCAGGAGGCTGTCCCAAAATCTGTAGTTGACCGCTCCATTTTATACCCGATCAATGATATGCATAGAAAAAACCATAGCACGTCCAATAGCAGATTCCAGGCTCAATGCACTATGACCTGATTGTTCGCAATGCCCGCATTGCCACAGCAACGGGCGCCATCAAAGAAGGAGACCTGGCCTGCCTGGGCAGTCGCATCGAAAAAATCGGCCCCCAGATCTTCGCCGGTGCGAGTGAACAAATCGATGCCCATGGCCTGTTGCTGCTGCCGGGCGTCATTGATCCCCAGGTTCATTTCCGGGAACCTGGGGCCTGTCACAAAGAAGATTTGGCCAGTGGCTCCAAGGCTGCTGTGCGTGGTGGCGTCACCAGTTTCCTGGAAATGCCCAATACGCGACCGGCCACCACCTCACAGCAACAACTCGACCAAAAGCTGCTACTGGCCGCAACCAAATCCGTAGCAAATTATGGCTTCTTCATCGGCGCAACCACGAATAATCTCAAAGAGATCAACACGGCAACACCAATTT
>DRJH01000243.1 GCA_011052285.1 Gammaproteobacteria bacterium | reverse complement strand
TTGCCACTCGTATCATGATCCTGCGTGGTATTGTCATAGCCCCCGCCGAACACCAGAACATCCCTTGCCGCGGCACCATTGAGTTCCATTCGTAGGAACTGCGGTTCTGACCAGGTCTGGCCGAGACGGGAAAAGCCGGTGGTAGTACCACCAATTATTTCCCATGCCATTTTTGGTTTACTTATATCTGTGATATCGAGAACATAGACATTTCGACCTCCCCTGCGCATCGTCACAGCGACATACTTTTTACCGCCAGAATCGTAGACTGTCATCGGGCCATCGAGGCCATATACTGGTGTGTTCGCAGCCAAGTTGTCCCTCAATGTGCTTATAGTGCTTAGAAACTGCTCTGGCATGAAGGACCACAGTTCGCCCCCACCATCACCAACGGCTGTTGTTGCTGTGTCAGTGCCGCCATTAAAGGCATGTAACACCCCTTCCGAAGTCCCTATCAGTACAATGTCAGTTGCAATGCGGGTAATCAGGCTATGCACTCCGGTATTTCCTGTAGCATCAACCAGGTCAATAACAATACCCGCAGCTGCATCAGCTGCAGATGTAGCCAGTTGTAATGATGTGCTGCCAGCACTAACAACATAGTACTCACCGCCATCGGACAGAGCACCGCCACCCTGAATGGGGAGTCTGGTGCCACCCTCACTGGAATAGACCACGATATCACCGGTGTTCCAGATCTGGGCCTGACTGAAAGTTATAGTATCCCCTGCGGCATCGACCGCAGTATCGGGGGTAAAATTAAGTGCTGGTCTGTAGCGTGCAATCTGGGGTTTAGTATGAAGTGGGGAACCCATGTATTCTCGTAAGCCATCGCCATCGGATGCCGGTGGTGGTGCGGTTGTCTGTGGAAAATTGTCATTACTCGTGTTGGTAGTGGGTGGGGTCGTCACTGGAGGTGGCCCGTCTCCTATCCAGTTTACCCAGTCCAGTAGAGTGCTCCGAACGCCGGGGGAACCTGCACCAACATCCCCACTGGTAATAAGGATATTATTCTTATGCACACGATTTGGACTGATGGTTACAGGATTGCCAGCTGGATCAACCGTGTTGATGGTGGCGGTCAGATCTCTATTGCTCCCAGGCAACCACGTATAGAGTCTGCGTGCTGTCGTGCTGGACATATTAGACATTGCACCACCCTTATATGTCTCACCTGTATTGGCTGTACTGCTCCAGTAATCCTGTGTATTGGTAATGAAGAGAAAGCTCGTATCGACAACATCGGCACCATTACGATCCCTGAAAAAGACATCGCCATTAGAATCTGTGCCAACTCTGTATTTTTTGATATTGCCCTTCCAGTAGCTTTTTGCCAGGGGGCTGAACATCGGGACATACAGAAAATCATTACTGATCGCCGCATTGTCGGGGTTGTAGGGTATCGTCGGTGAGCTGTAGGTATAAGGTATTGATGTTGTGGCATTGTTCACGATCTTCTTAAAAGCAGCTGTCAGCTTATCCGCATTGTCAACCGTGTAGTATTCACCTTTACCTCTATCGGCAATATTCATTAGATAGCCTTCCTGAGTTGAGTTTTCAGTGATGCCAAAGCCAATTGTATCGGTGACGATATTTTGAATGCCCGTCCAGCCGGTAGCCGTTTTCAGGTCTGTAGTACTTGCCCACTCGACGATCTCACTTGAACATCTTCCATCTGAAAAGTAAGGATCGGCTGCACAGCCAACAGCCGGAGAGGTGGTGCCGGGTGCAGGATATGCCGTTACCCCATAGTGAGGGATGAACGCACCAACATGGCCGCTCCAGTGACCCGGGTCACCAGCGGTGGCCGGTCTGTTCGAATTTGGGCGACCATCGGTCAGAAACACCATGCGGTTGGGGCGACACCAGTTTCCTGTTGGGTCATCACCTATCGGTGACTGATAGGTCTGAGGAGTAGTTCCTAAGTGGGCGACGGTCCAGTTATACGGTGTGTCTGTAAAGCTGTTTCTGAACCATTCCACGCCGGCTTCAAGGGCCTTGACAGAAGGGGTGTAACTTCTTGCACTTAAACTGTTTACCGCCGATACCATGGCCGACCGGTTGTCGACAATTTTCCCAAAACCCGAGACTGCACGCAGAGACAACGGCCCATTATTATAAATGTGGGTCGTATAGGCCATGATAGCGGCATTAATATTGTCATTGCCCGAATCATTCAGGATAGTGGTCAGGGCAGATCTCAAATCCGCGATTCTAGTACTATGATTACCATTAGAATCATGAGTCGTACTGCTCATACTGCCGGATTCATCAAGAATAAAGAGCATGTTCGGTGGCACCTTGACTGCTGGAGGTGTGAGATATATCTCAACATCATCTGCCTGCACTGCCGCTGTACCGAACATCAGGCCTGCAATAGAGGTAAACAATAATAATTTAAGTCCGTTCCGGTTAGGAATTGTTGGTGTATTTGTGGCCTTCATGATTGTATAACTCCTGTCAGTTTCATCGGTCGCGTATAAGCGCAACTGTTGCCCTGTGGTGTGATCTTGCATTGCTATTGCTTATGCTGCCGAAACTATCGGCCTGGTATATCACCGCGACAACATTTCCCAGGCTATAGCCGGAGAATTTGTACTCACCCGGTGCGCTTGTGCCAACATAGGTCAGCTCCAGATCCCCCTTCATAGCCGGCTGTCCGACGATTCCGGGAAATGAAACATAATTTGTAGTCCTTATCATCCCGGAATATGCCGTTGGAAGAACTACCTGGTCGTTGGGGCCGGTCAATTTGGCAAAGACATTTTCAGCCGCCTGAAAACTCAGCTGTTTATGCTGATAATTGGCGGCGATCCTGGCATCAAGATTTGTCCCGCGCATGGCGGTAACACTCAACAGTGTGATGACTGCCAGTAAAATCATACTGATAATCAATGCAACGCCCTG
>DRJH01000242.1 GCA_011052285.1 Gammaproteobacteria bacterium | reverse complement strand
CTTGATGCGTCCCGGGCTTTGACCACCTATAAACAGCGGAACATCCTCCTCCTAAACGCAATGAAGAACTCTGGCTGGCTTAGTTTCCACCAAATCCAGGGATTCCCACATACGGGAATCCCCAAGCCGGGCTACAAAAGCTCCCGCTCCGCAAAGCTGACAATGTCGCGATCGCCGACCACCAGGTGATCCAGTACCCGAATACCCAGCAAGGACAACGCGTCTTTCAATCTGCGGGTAATGCGCCTGTCAGCATCTTTCCTGGATCGTGTTGTCATCTTTGTTGTCTCCGCTGTGTGGATGGTGGCGAAGATCAAAGCTGTAAACCGGGCACTGTCCAGGTGGAACACAGCATCGCGAGTAGACCTTGATGGCGACCGGGCAACGGCTACTGTGTGCCACGAATACATCCACGGACGGAGACAATTTGTTAACAACACCTATCAAAGGCGTGAAATGCGTACAGACATAAAAAAAGGCCAGCGACCGAAGCCGCTGACCTGAAGGTGACGATTATTCGTCTTTCGGCGGAAGCAAGACCAGCTCACCGCTTAGCGGAAAAGCGTTCAGCTTAATGTTGAACCCGCCTTTGCTGTTGGCCCACGCTGCACCCAGCCGCGTCCAGTAACTTTGATCTTTCTTGCCTTCGATAACGCTGTAAACAATCAAGTCTGGTGTTTTGGTGTTTTCGCTCATGATAGTTGCTCCTGAGAGTGGGTTGCACGATTTGCGCTATCCGAGCAGACCGTCGAAGCGGGTGGCTGCAAGACGCTGTGCAGCCCTGGCGCGGCCCGCAGTGCAACGAGGACACGGGGGCGCCGCACAGCCTTGCCGTGGTCTTGCGGCCACACTGCCGGCGGTCCAGGATGTTGCGCCGTTCTGAGTGCAGCCCTCTGGAGCCATTGCGGACATACCTTGGGAACGCAGTCGTATCAGCAAGGTTGAGAATGATTAAGCAGAAAGTGTCGTCACCCGGATTGGGGTGGCGCAGGAACCGTTGATTCCCGCCTGAGGGAAGTCCGGTTGCGGCAAGATGAAGGGCATGCGCCCCGAAGGGATGGGCATTCTGTGAATCCTTGGAAGCCCCCTTTTTCTTCAGAACAACAAAGCGACCCGTCTATTTATTCTACCTGCCGTATATTGACAACACGCCTGGTTAAAGGCCCTTATCCTGGCGCCGATATGCTACGAATGCCGGTAATGGAACACCTGATCGGCGGCCAAAAGCCTGCGCGGCATGACCAAAGACCCTGTTCTAACCTATAGCGGTGAGTGCAATGACCAACCTGAGAGATCTGATGTGCAAAGATGACCGGAACCTGCTTGGCATAGTATCAGTGCTGCTGTTGGTGACGTTGCCGGCACTAGTGATGGCCGATGACAGCGAGCCTGCCGATTTGAATATGCGCTACGTGCGCTACCATATCGATCAAACAGTGAACGATGATTTGACACATGTCCAACGGATTGAGGTGGCAAAGAAGGTACTTAAGGAGCGCGCCATCAAAAGGATTAAAAAAACGACAATCAGTTTCAGCACCAGCATACAACACGCTGAGGTACTGGAGGCCTATACCTTAAAACAAGATGGTCGACGCATTGATGCACCGAAGACCAATTTCCAGGTGAGAATAAATAAGGGGGCCAAAGAAAATGCTCCGGTGTTTTCAGATCGCACGACGTTAACGGTGGTATTTCCCGAGGTTGAGGTAGGGGATACCGTTGTATTTTATTACCAGCTCACACAAACGGAACCCATGTTTCCTGGGCAGTTTTCCGCTAGTTCATGGTTTAGTCGTGCGCAAGCCTACGATGACGTTTACATCCGTCTGGATGTGCCGGAATCGTTGAGGGCGCATTATCAAACGCGACAGATGACAGAAAAGGTAACCACTAAGAATGGTCGAAGGATCCTGGAATGGCGCTTCAAGAACAGTGATCCAAAGAAAAATGAGCGGCAGGATTATTCCGTCTGGGACAGCGAGTCTGAACCCGGTTTCGCCTTTTCCACCTTCGAGTCGTATCAGCAGATAGCGGAGACCTATGGTTTAAGGGCAACGCCCAAAGCTGAAGTCACTGAACGCGTATCCAAGCTTGCCGCAGAGATTGTGGGCGATGAAACTGATACACGCGAACAGGCTCGGCTTCTCTATGAATGGGTCGCTACCAAAATCAGTTACGCGGGTAATTGCATCGGCGTCGGTGCAGTCGTGCCTCACGATATTTTCTTTATACTCGATAACCGCATGGGGGATTGCAAGGACCACGCGACAGTGCTCCAGGCCTTACTGTCAGCCAAAGGTATCCGTAGCACCCAGGCACTGGTGAATTCGGGACGTGTCTATAAGCTCCAAAAGGTGCCTATGGTCAGTTCCGTTAACCATGTCATTAATTATCTGCCGGACTATGACCTCTTTGTGGATTCAACCAGCACGGATACTCCCTTTGGCTTGCTACCCTTTTCGGTTTCAGACAAGCCAGTGCTGTTAGTCGATGGGTATCAGGAAAACATGAAGACCCCTGCTACGTCTCCTGCTGTGCACCAACAGAGGATGAAATCGGTCGTAAACATCGTGTCGGATGGCTCGGCAACGGGCGAGATTGAACTGAATTTGGACGGGATGTCGGCTGCTAACACACGGAAGGGATTCCGTCATATTACTGCGGACCAGGAAGAGAAGTGGCTCGAGAAAGTGTTTCGTAGCGAGGGCTACCTTGGTAGCGGTTCCATTGAAAAGGACGATCCAAGCCCGCTGCACGGCCCCTATGGAATGAAGGTTACGTTTGAAAAGAAAAGCTTCATTCACCGTCCTGGAGCCGGTGCGTTTCGGATTGGACCCCTTTTGCCAAGTGATGCCCCCATCCAGGATTACATCACATCCATGGTTGAGCCAGTAGAAGACGTCGATACTGCCTGTTCCGGTGGAAAATCGGTGGAGGAATACAGTTACGTGCTGCCACACGATATGGAACTGCTAGCGAAACCCGAAGATATGGCCATAGAGGGCGCCTACATAAAATACACGGCAACCTATAAAGTGGAAGGTAATACTCTAAAAGTGGTTCGGGTATTGGAAGACCAAACTCCCGGTAACGTATGTTCGCCGAAATTGGTAGAGGCTCAGAGAGCGTTGGGCTTACAGATCATCAAGAATCTTAATTCCCAGGCGGTGTACAAGTAAGAAAAGAAAGATAGTCGGGGCATTCTAAAATACACCTGTCAGCGGTAACAACCTGATTGTTTTTCCGGATACAGGTTAAATATCGTTCACCAGGTGCAGTGGCTTTCTGCGGCCGCCCTGGTTAATAAACAACAGTACTCCCTTCCCCTACCGTGTAAAGATCTGCCTATGCAGGATGTGCTGGCGCCGAACAAAGGGGACACATACCACTTGCCTGCTATGCGTCTTTATTATTTGGATACAGTTTTCTGATCAGAGAAGGTTTTAGTGGGGAAAGAATGAAAAAATGTTTTAAGCCGCGTTCGTACTTCGCGGGGACTTACTACAAAGGATTATATAAAGAACTAAAAACAGGACTATAAGAAATACTACGGTACAGACGTTTGCATGAATGTGTGATTGTAATCAGTCTGTTACGGGCAGTCCATCAAGGCTTGGGTCCAAAAATTACCTCTGCCGGGTCCGAGTTGTACCTGTCCCCGGTCCGAAAATGCACTGTGCCGGGTCCAACATATACGGGGATCGGTCCATTGTGTACCGGTGCTGGGTCCAGGAATTACCCTATCCTGTGGACAAAACCACTCCCCTCCTCCTCTGGCCGCGATCGATCGGGTCCGAAATTTACCGTACCGGAAACGATGCCCTGGTCACAGTTGTTTGGGTCCAATAATTACGGCACTTTTCCCTGATGGCAGCGGCATTCGGTCCAGGAATTACCGTACTCCCCTTTTCGTATGCGGCCCCGCATAAACAGATAACCTATTGTTTATTATACTGTAAAGGCTAACTGGGTGGTGCTAATCAGAGATCAATACACGCGTGGTAGGCGGCCCAGGCATCGAAACGATACACTGCTAAGACCTGTTTACGGCCCTCTATTCACCTTAAATACGTGAAAACAGGCGCTACGAACGCGTAGGCCGCCGGCCGGTGTAAGAACGTTATCTTATTGTATTTACTGAATTAGTAGTGCGATTTATAAAGAATGCCGCGAGTTGGGTCCAAAAATTACCGCCGCGTTAGCTACGCCAGATCTCGAGTATCTGGGGTGTGCTCCGGTTATTACCCGTGATTTCCCATTTTTCGATCCAGCCTTCATCCCTCAGTTGTTCCATGTCGGCTCTCAATTCCAACATGTACTTTTTATACGGGCGGACGTAACCGATCGCCCTCATCATGAGTTTGGTGCCGATCTTGTAGTGCTTGCGTTGCCCGGACAGGAAGCGGTGATGCGCCTTGCCGGTATCAGAGAGTTTGCGGCGGAGCTCCCAGTTGATATAGGTGTACTCGGACTCGAACCAGGCAGCAACGACGGGCGTGAACTGCACATACAAAATGGCATTTTTCTCGTACTCTTGCCAGAGCACATCGAGCAATTTCACGTTGGTGCCTT
>DRJH01000241.1 GCA_011052285.1 Gammaproteobacteria bacterium | reverse complement strand
GAACAGCAGGATGGAATTTTAGTGCTCTTGCAAGTACTTTAGCCCTTTCTACACCTAAGAGCCTGTCCGAGAATAGGAGCCGTAGCGAGGGAAAGCAGATTTGAGGTCGATTTCTTCATGGTTTGAGGAGAATACTTGTCACACAATGAGGAATGTGCAGGTTTAAGAACTGTATGCTGGTTAAAAGTAAATACCTGACCTCTTTTATGCAAATCCTGGCCCCTTGCGCTGAAATTCAGGCGATCTACCTCTTCGGTTCCCATGCTGAGGGCACGACGCATCCGGGTAGTGATCTGGATCTGGCGGTTTTGGCCGATAACGATGTGCCTCAAACCCGGCTATGGGAAACTGCCCAGCAGCTTGCCTCTCTCATTGGCATGGACGTGGACCTGATCGACCTTGGCAAGGCTTCTACTGTCATGCAGATGCAGGTCATCGGCAGCGGCAAGCGTCTGTATTGTCGGGACGAAAAGATCTGTGGTGCGTTCGAAGATCGGATTTTCTCCAGCTATGCACGATTGAATGAGGAGCGGGCCGAAATCCTGCGCGATGTGGCGCGAAGAGGCAACATTTATGGATGATGTGCTGCTGAACAAGGCAAGCATCATCGAGCGTTGCCTGAGCAGAATCAGGGAAGAATACCTCGGAGCCGAAGACCAGCTCGAAACCAACGATACTCGACAGGACGCCATAGTACTCAATCTGCTACGCGCCGCAGAAGCCACCATCGATGCCGCCATGCATATCGTACGGGTGCAGCGATTGGGTATACCCCAGCAATCCCGGGATGCCTTCCTTCTGCTCGAAGAAAACAACCTGCTCGATGAAAGGCTGAGCCAGCGCATGCAGGCCATGGTGGGATTCAGAAACATCGCCATCCACAACTACCGCAAAATCAGCCTGCCCATCCTCAAATCCATTCTCGAAAATGAGCTCACAGATTTCGAGGCTTTCTCCCGCAAGATCATTGCGATGGGCGGATAGCCCCCCTGGAAGCCTGTCCTGAGCCCAGGTTGCGCTGTTTTCATCAGCAGGAAATGATTAATCGGTATTATGACCCCCGAATTTTCTATGCCGGTTAAAAGTAAATACCTGACCCCTTTTTGATGCCATCCCCTTTATTACTTTACGCACGATCCAGTACACGAAGAATCTCTAATGCCCAAGGATTAATACTACCGTAATGCTTGATTGATTTCCCCTCACTTGTGCGGAACAAGAGCCGTGCCGATGCATTGTCCACTGAATTATCGTAGATGTAGGCACGGTCAGCTATTTGCGCTGCCACTGAGCAGTTCGCCAGTGACCGTGTAAAGCGAGTGATGATTTTGGTGATGGGCACATCGTGTCCACCTTCCATGACACGCATTGCAACGCGCTTTGCGTTAATGGAAGGATTGTCCGTACCCACAAAAAAAAGCCTGACAAAGAAACCTGCCCGCTTCACACGCTGTATGAAATCAATCTTGTCCGGCATCGACAGTACCGTCTCAAAAGCCAGGCTGCGCCCCTCTCTCAGACACTGCTCCCGCATTTCTTCAGCTCGATTTGCAGCATTGATAACTGCATCGGGTGCATTCCAGTCACCAAAATCCTCTTTAGCAATAAAGTCGGGATTAATATATTCACAACCGCCCATCCACTCGTGTCGCAGTAGTTGTTCGGTAATCGATGTTTTCCCCGCCCCATTGGGCCCTGCCACGACAATCAGACGTGGTTTAAGAATATCTTCAGCCATGCGCTGCAGCAGCAATGTCATCGTGTAAGCGCTGCATCAGCACCTCTTTCGCTATTTTAGCACGCCGATTGACCTCGGCTGCCACTGAGTTCATTAAAGCCTGAAGTTGTTCATCCGTAGGCTCATTCCGGATATCATTCAAATCAAAATCTTTACTTTGCATGAGATATTTCTCCATGTTCATGTTTGACTAGCGGTAAGTTCTTTTCGCTTAGAGCCTTGACTACCACATCATAACAGTCAATTCAAACCTGGCCCACGGCTTTAAAGGGTACCGTCCCCTTTACGTTACTCGTGCAGTCGGCCTTCTACATATTTATGAAGGATGCTGGCAACCAATGTTTGGTATGGAATGCCCTCAGCAAGGGCTTTTTTCTGCAGCCCGCGAAGATCTTTAGAAGTAAGACGGATGTTGATCCTGGCATCTTTCTTAAACATGGCTTCGGCATACTGTTGATGCCTTTTCTGTGTCTCGGCAGCACCCCTTGCGCGTTTTACCTTAGCCGATTCAAACGCCTCTAAAATTTCACTTTCTTCCTGATCTAAAGTATTCATTTCTTTGCACCTCGGTACACTTTGGTTGCCTTCCGACTTGGAATTACGGTCTTAAGGAAGACTTCTTTATCCGTTTCGACAAAAGGAACAAGGTAAACATAACCCTCAATAGCAAGCAGATGGATTTGCTGGCCAGGATAACGTGCCTGATTTGGATGTTCGATGGTGTCAAGGATGTCACCTGTCATAATGTGGAACACCACATCTTCAAACGAAATCCCTCTTTCTGCTCGCAGGTGAGAGTTCTTCTCAGAGTTCCATGTGATTGGCTTCATGTGCCAATTTTAGCACAATGTGTGCCATTTGAACTCACGATAAAGGGTGCCGTCCCCTTTACGGTTTGTAACGAAAAAAATATCGTTTATAATGCTCCATCCCGGCATAACCATAAACAATAATTCTGCCGGGCGGATATTCAAATCATGGCCTGCTCCGATGCATGAAAATGCTCCCGAGGGGCGGTAGCGTGAACACTTAAAGGGGGCGCTACCCTTTAAATGGTAGCATTTCCCCATGCCAAGCTTATCCCAGCGGCCTATATTCAGCCATTCAGGCAGTTGGAAAAAACCTTCGATCAGCTGATAAACCGGGAATAAACCACATGGCAGCTGGTGATTTACCCTATGGCTTGTCACAGGAAGT
>DRJH01000240.1 GCA_011052285.1 Gammaproteobacteria bacterium | reverse complement strand
GCCATTTGCTGCGCAGAGTTCATGCTCACCTGGGGCCTCTGCCGACGGATTCCCGTCACCGCTTTTTATCCTGGCGCCGGGGCAGCAGCGATGGCCGTGGTAGTATTGAATGCACGGTGCGGGATTTTGCTGCCAAACCCACGGCCTTGCCCGCGTGGGGCTACCTGTCCAAACGGTGATACAGCTAGCGAACCCAGTGGTTTTTTTATACCGGCTGTCGGGGCGGATGTCGCCAACGTAGCCTGCTGTTTTTGAAACAGTCCGGACACTCCGCGTAATTGCCGTGATCGCTGCACAGAAGATTGCTGGCAATAGGGGTATGGCCTGCGGTGATTGCCTGTGAAGTTCTTGTCGTTGTCGGGGTGATGGACAGTTGCAACTGGGCCGCATTGTTTTTTTCATTGCGCTCGGCAACACGCTGATTGGGGTCAAGTATTGCCGCAATGCCGACCCGGCCATTACCGACCACAGGGGTGTTAAGTCGGCTGACAGCAAAGGCTCCAGCAGCCAGATTCAGGGTTTTCTCTCCCAATACTTGTCGACTCTGTCGATTCAAAAAGCGCACCCGGATTCCGCGGATCGCGATGGAACTACGGTTGCTTACCTTGACCTGCAGGCTGATATTGTCTCCTGAGTGGATAACATTGGCTGTGGCATACAGTCTGCCGATAACCAGATCCGGCAGTTGTTTCAGTACTGCAGCAGTTTTTCCCACCGCTTGAATGCGCCGGGTGCTGACCCCGGCCCCGGCCCCGGCCCGGGGCCGTGCCACGGGGGAGGTGGTTGTTGACACTGCTGATCGGGTGCTCGTGCCGCCAGCATCGTTTCTGGTGTATTGACCTGGAGTTATCATCTGCAGTTGTAGAGCAAAGACAGCGCTTACTCCGGATCCCAGCACCATACTCGCAGCCATAACGATATGTTTAAACCGATTCGGTGCGCTCATAACAATATCCTCCCGAGATATTTATGAGGTTGATGAACAGGCGCTCCCTTTAGTTCCGGGGAGCCAGGTTCATTCGCTTTGTCGTATCATCGTTGCAAAAGGTTCATCGGAGTGCCCCCCGTGTTAGGTGGTGTTGACACTTGCCCCGCTATAGATTATGTACCCGCAAGGCCTGCAATATTGCAAGAGGCAGGGTTGATGGGAGAGAAGGCAGCAAATATAGCGGTGCTGTTGAAGTTAATTATACCAGAATATTAAGGCGGGAATTTAGGGTGCCACATTGGTTTAATGTATTCTGTGAAAAACACCCACCCTACACAGAGTTGGTAAATCTGCCTTCATCTGTGCCAGACTCATCCCGGCACTTTGTCGTTCCAATCGGACCAGCCCTTTACCTCGCTCTTCGCCTTTTTCCGGACGGCCCCGCTTTTTCTTTACCACCGGCGTAACCGCCTTCTTGACCGGTTTCTCGCGAACACTGATCGCCGTAGAGTCCCGGGAAATGTGTCCAATCAGTTGCTTTGCCAAATACCCTTCAGATAATGGCTGCATGAATACGTTAGGTATATTCATACTCAGAAAACTCGGTAAAGGCTCGGGAGAAGGTGGCACCACCGGGGACCTCTCGGCTTTGCTCCCAGCCATAGATTCGACGCAGACGCAGGTCACAGCGCAATCGATCCAGGAGCATCTGTGTGCGGGCCATGTTGTAGATTGCTTTAGCAATAAAAGCACGTGCGATGGCACAGCGGTCTTTCTGGGGGCGCCCAGGCACGCGTCCAACATAAGGAAAATGGGCCTTAGGAAAATGGGCCTTGATCTGGGCAATCTCCAATACTTCGATCAACGGTCTCTGCTGGTTGGTAAATTCACCCAGTTCTTCTTGCAAACAAGGAAAAATAGTGGTTTGAAAACGGCTCCAAATAGTGGCTAATCGCTGTTTTTTAGCCTTGCGTACCATCGTTTTTACCCTCATGATTGAATGTGAGGTGTGCAAGCAACACGGTGGCAAGTGGATTCACTTTCTTATGCGAGGTCACAGCGAGCTGTGCCATCAACGACTCCACGCCGATACCGTGCAGCCACTCTCCTGGACGGGTGCAAGCACACCATTGGCTGAAAGGCCTTGATCGCTTGCGTGCCTCACACAGTGTGCCATCTCCTTGTTTGCTGCGCGATAGCGCAGCGGCACAGGCGGTGTGGGCCTCCTAGGTTACTCAATGATCTGTAAAAGTTGGTTTCAATCCGAAGTTGGGCAGTCGGTACTGCGCCAGGAGCAGCTTGAACTGGTTACGGCATTGCCGGACTGTCGGTTATCGAATGCCTTGCAAATAGGAATGCCAGCTGCGTCCTCATTATTGGTGAACGTACAGAGCATGGTTCGACTGGTGTTGGCTACTGATGTTGAATCGGACCTGGCGGGTGCTGATTTGATCGCGGACCCGGTCAATCTGCCACTGGATAATCAGTCTGTGGAATTGGTTGTCCTGCACCATGCTCTGGAGACAAGTCCGAACCCGCACGCCGTGTTGCGGGAGGCATCGCGGGTCGTTTCTGCAGGTGGCTTGTTGGTTATCATCGCATTCAATCCATGGAGCTTTGCCGGGCTTTGGCGTATCAGCCAACGATGCAAGTCGAAACAGAATCAGCTTTGGCATTCTCCGTTTATACCGGCAGGGCATATCCAGGACTGGATGGCAGTGCTTGGTTTTGAGTTGCAGTCTGGTAGATGGATGCTGTATCGTCCGCCCTTTGTCAATGCATGGTCCTGGCAGAAGTTGCGTTTTCTCGAAATAATCGGTGACCGTTGGTGGCCGGCACTGGGAGGTGTCTCACTATTAGTCGCAAAAAAACAACAACCTGGAATGTGGTATTTGAATGATGCTGTCCCATTCCGGCGCCGCTATCGACCGGCATTTGCAGGTCCCGCCATGAAACGGTAAGCAATAAATGCCAATGAACAAGGTAACAATTTATACCGACGGGGGCTGTCGTGGCAATCCTGGCCCGGGTGGTTGGGCGGCCTCTTTACAAATGAATGTACACAGAAAGGAACTGTACGGCTATGAGGCGGAAACAACCAATAATCGGATGGAATTGACGGCTGCCGTGAAGGCGCTGGAGTCATTGCAGCGTCCTTGTATTGTGGTTTTGCATACCGATTCACAATACTTGCGCCAGGGCATCACCCAATGGATTACAAACTGGAAACGTAATGGTTGGAAAACGGCGCAACGCAAGCCGGTAAAGAATGCAGATTTATGGCAACAACTTGATAACGCAGTTGGCCCACACAAAATTGACTGGTGTTGGGTTAAGGGGCATGCTGGAGATCAAGGTAACGAGCGTGCAGATCGGTTGGTGAATATGGCGATTGATCAGGGGTTGGCCGGTGAAATTAGCTCAGGTGGTCGAGTTACCCTGTCATGAGACAACTAATTCTGGACACAGAAACCACTGGATTGGACCCGAAACGTGGGCATAGGATTATTGAGATCGGTTGTGTCGAGATTGTGGACCGTCAGATCACGGCGGGCGAATATCATCGCCTGATTCATCCTCAGCGGGAGATTCCTCAGGGGGCAATCAATATTCACGGTATCACATTGGATCAACTCCGTGATAAACCACTTTTCGCTGAAATTGCCAGCGAATTCCTCGACTATATCAAGGGTGCAGAACTGGTGATCCATAATGCCCCATTTGATGTGGGATTCTTGAATTATGAGTTAGGCCTGTTAAGTAAGGAAGGTCCAAGAATCTCTGACTTGTGTGAGGTTCTCGATACTCTGGCGCTGGCCCGCAGTTTGCATCCCGGGCAGCGCGTCAGTCTGGACGCGCTGTGCAAGATGTACCATGTGGATACTTCAGAGCGTACGCTTCACGGTGCATTGCTGGATTCCAAACTGCTGGCAGAAGTGTATTTGTTGATGACCGGAGGTCAGACCGACTTTCTCGGCCAGTTGGATAGTGCCATTGCCACCGATACCGCGGCCATTCGGGCTCAGTCCCAACAACAGCACAACCACAACCAAAGGGCTGCCATTACGGTTATCAAGGCCAGCGAAAATGAGTTACAGGCACACCAGCAATGGCTCCAGCGCCTGGCAGAAAAATGTCCTGATGGTTGTTTGTGGCAGAAGCTGGAAGAGTAGTCTGCGACTTCTCGGACAGCTTCCTAGCACAGATACCGTGATATTTCAGTGTGGCCAAAGCCATTGCAAACCCGGTCTGTGGTAAAATCACCTGATTTTAATTTTTCTACTGCAAACCATGGAATCAACAGATTCACAAATCATAGCCCTGGAAACAATTCCTGCTAATTTGGAGCAGGAAATGCGCCGCTCTTATCTCGATTACGCCATGAGCGTCATCGTCGGTCGCGCCTTACCGGATGTTTGTGATGGCCTCAAGCCGGTACATCGCCGGGTTTTGTATGCCATGCATGAACTTGGAAACGACTGGAACAAAGCCTATAAAAAGTCCGCACGCGTAGTTGGGGATGTCATCGGTAAATATCATCCTCACGGAGATACCGCAGTCTACGACACCATCGTCCGCATGGCACAGTCTTTCTCAATGCGCTATCCCCTGGTTGACGGCCAAGGCAACTTCGGCTCAGTGGATGGGGATTCCCCGGCCGCTATGCGTTACACGGAAATTCGTCTGTCAAAAATAGCGCATGAGTTGTTGTCAGACTTGGATCGGGATACGGTCGATTTTGTGCCCAACTATGACGAATCAGAAACCCAGCCAGCAGTGTTGCCGGCACGGATTCCCAATCTACTGGTGAACGGATCTTCCGGTATTGCGGTAGGAATGGCAACCAATATCCCGCCGCACAATCTGACTGAGGTCGTTAACGGATGTCTGGCTTATATGGATAATCCATCGATCACGGCGGCCGGGTTAATGGAATACATACCTGGCCCTGATTTTCCGACTGCAGCCATGATTAACGGTAGTCGGGGGATACGTTCCGCCTACCTTACGGGGCGAGGGAAAATCTATATTCGTGGTCGAACTAAAATCGAACATAATAAGAAAACTGCTAGTGATGCCATTGTGGTGACCGAATTGCCCTATCAGGTCAACAAGGCCAGATTGCTGGAAAAAATCGCTGAGTTGATTAAGAACAAGCGTATGTCCGGGATCTCTGCCCTGCGTGATGAGTCAGATAAAGATGGTATGCGCATGGTAATTGAGCTGCGCCGTGGCGAAGTTCCGGAAGTGGTTTTGAATAATCTGTATCAACACACCCAGTTGCAGAATGTCTTTGGTATCAATATGGTGGCCCTGGTTAACAACCAGCCGAAGACTTTTGCTCTTAAGGAGTTGATCGAAGAATTTGTCCGACATCGTCGAGAAGTTGTGACCCGGCGATCCATATTTGATCTTAACAAAGCACGTGATCGAGCCCACCGCCTCGAAGGTTTGGCGGTAGCCTTAAGTAATATCGATGCCGTTATCACATTGATCAAGGCAGCTGCCAATTCTGCAGAGGCCAAGCAGAAGCTGCTGGCAATATCCTGGGAGCCTGGTGTAGTAAAGCCGATGTTGGATAAGGCTGATGCGACCTTGTCACGGCCAGGTGCTCAGGAAATGAATCTGGGTATGGGTCCACAGGGCTATCGTTTGTCAGCAGTGCAGGCGCAGGCCATTTTGGATCTGCAACTGCATCGTTTGACGGGCCTGGAACAGGACAGGATTTATCGTGAATTCAGTGAAATTCTACTGAAAGTTGCTGAGCTGCTAAAAATTCTGCGCGATCCTGATCGCCTGATGGAGGTGATCCGTGAAGAACTTGTGGCAGTCCGCGAGCAGTATGGGGATGTACGGCGTACTGAGATTCTGCAACACCAGGATGACTTGACCGATGAAGATCTGATCGTTGAAGAGGATCGTGTGGTGACCTTGTCGCATCATGGTTATGCCAAGTCACAGCCACTGGCAGACTACCAAACACAGCATCGCGGTGGACGGGGTCGATCTGCGACCCGTACCCGGGAAGAGGATTTTGTTGCTTCGCTGTTTGTGGTCAGTACCCACGATACCATTTTGTGTTTCTCCAGCCGTGGCAAGGTGTACTGGCTCAAGGTCTATCATTTGCCGCAGGCCGGACCACAGGCCAGGGGTCGGCCATTGGTCAACCTGCTACCACTTGAGAAAGGGGAAAGTGTGACTGCGGTGTTGCCGATTCGGGATTATCTGCCGGGCAGTTATGTGATGATGGCAACAGTCAGCGGGGTGGTCAAAAAGACACCACTGACGGCATTTTCAAATCCTCGGAGTAACGGTATTATTGCCATCAGCCTGCGGGATAATGATTATTTGGTGGGTGTCGGCCTGACCCGTGGTGACAGCCACGTACTGTTGTTTTCGAATGCCGGTAAGGCCATCCGATTTCGGGGTACTGATATCCGCTCCATGGGCCGAACGGCACAGGGAGTTCGCGGTATCAATTTGAAGCCGCAGCAGCGTGTGATATCGATGGTGGTGGTCGATGCGGAGGAACAGGAGGAGAACTCGATTCTGCTGGCAACTGAGAATGGTTACGGCAAACGGACGCATATCGACGAATTTCCATGCAAGAATCGTGGTGGACAAGGCGTGATCTCCATCCAGATAACGGAACGCAACGGCCCGGTAGTCGGTGCCAGACAGGTCACCGATGGCCATGACATGATGCTGATCACCGATGCGGGTGTGCTGATCCGTAGCCGGGTCGATGAAGTGAGTTGTGTGGGGCGCAACACCCAAGGCGTGCGTCTGATTAACATCGGTGATGATGAAGTATTGGTGAGTCTTGGAGTCGTCGAAGAGGATTCCGATGTGCCCTCGGTTGCCGGTGTGGATCCCGATGGTGATAGCAACGGTGTTTCTGAGTTGCTGGCTGATGACTCTGAACAAGAGGGTGGAACAACCTAGGAGGTTGTTTGAGAACAGGAGCCGTAGCGAGGGAAAGCTGCTTTGGCCCGATTTTCCTATGATTTTCGTTAAATACAAATAGTATTCACTTCGAATCATAGAAAAATCGAACTCAAATCTGCTTTCCCTCGAGATGAGCGCCATGGATGGTGAAAGTACCGTGAATGGCACAAGTACCGTGAATGGCACAAG
>DRJH01000239.1 GCA_011052285.1 Gammaproteobacteria bacterium | reverse complement strand
GAGCTGTGGAAGCAGTATCAGGAAGCTTTTTCCGGTCTGCCTGTGGTTCTTCCGTGCGAGCCGGGCGAGAATGTCCGACATGGGTATCACCTGTATGCACTTCTTGTCGACGTTGACCATGCCGGCCAGGGGCGTGACGCTTTCATCGATCGTATGACACAAAAGGGCATAGGGATTGGCGTGCATTATCTTTCGATTCCGGAGCACCCTTACTATCAGGAAAGGTTCGGCTGGCAACCGACGGATTATCCTGAGGCAATGAAAATAGGAAGGACAACGGTAAGCTTGCCGTTATCTGCGAAGCTCTCAGATGTGCAAGTTGACTATATAATCGATCAAGTCAAAGGCGCGTTTTCCAAAAAGTGAAAATCAAGCAGCGACTCTATTGAAGAAGCGGACAAAAAAGCTTGCATCACTCGTTCTTCTGGTTTCAGGATTGGTATTTATACTGTTTCTGGTACAACGAAGTTGGGGGCAGATTGTTGAACTTTTAGGGCAGGCGAATTGGCTGCTTTTTGTGGTGTCCGTTTTTGTAGGTATAACGGGGACCCTGGCCAGCAGCATGTTGTTCAGAGTATTATTGGAAAAACACGGGCTATACCTTCCTTCAGATACGACGCACAGAATATTTTATTTCGGGCAGGTTGCGAAGTACGTGCCCGGGAAGGTTTGGGGCATCCTGTATCAGATAGCTGCCGTGGATAAGCAGGGGGCATCAGTTGGTGTGACCTCGACCAATCTGGATTTGATGCTTGTTACCATTCTAACCAATGTCAGTATAGCGGTTGCACTACTCGTTGCCCCGGTAACTGTTCCGGGTTCGATAGGAATTCTGCTACTGGGAATACTGATGGCCCTGGTGGTATCCGCTTCACCTGCCACGGGCAAGCTTTTACGTCGTTTGATGCCGAAAACTTATGTGCAGGGGCCTGCACTTTCATCGCCAGACTGGAAAGCACTGTTTTTTCGAATCGGCACCTATTATATAGTTGTGCTGATAACAGACGTGCTGTCATACTTCCTGATGATGAACGCAGTGTTTGGTTTTACGCTGCAGGAATCTACCAACTATATGGCGTATTTGCTTATTGCGTGGGTTGCCGGCGTTTTCGCTATTCTGGTGCCCGCAGGCGTAGGTGTCCGTGAGCTGGTGTTCATCGGCTTTGGCGTGACAATGATGACCAACGTCTCAATTGAGTTATTAGGTTCTATCGCAGTGATATCCAGAATTTGGCAGATAACACAAGATCTTGTAGTGGCGGCCATCGTGTTGGTGGTGGGCGTAGTCAAGAATCGCGGTTTGGCTGGACAAAAGTAGGAGACCCCCCCAGCTCCTACGGGGAAATTCGTTGTCATTTTGTATAAGATTTCAGTGGTAAGGTACTAAGTATCGGAAGAAGGTGCTTTTTGGACAGAGACAGGTTTTTTTAACAGGAAAACAGTGTCTACGTAATCGCCAATTTGCTGAGATAGTGGGCAGAATAGCTGTTCAATTCTGGCCAGGATCGGGAATACGTACTTTGGCAACAGGCCCAGCTGAACCAGGTAGATGAGGGGCATGTGGCCGGAACGGATCGTAAAACGACCCGATGCAGTGAAGCCGGCGTTTGAAAATATGTCCTGGTACTCGGCCTGCAGGCGCTGGCGCTTGTATCCATTGTCGGTTAGCTTTGATTTTTTTCGTGTTTGTTCAATAGCGATCATGAGTCCGCCGGGTTTCAGGCAGCGGTATAGTTCTCTCATTACTGCCTGGAGTGCATCGTTGTCGGTGATGTGGATTAGTACAAGATAAGTTGTAACGATGTCGACGCTGTTGAGGCAGATCGGCAGGTTGCTCCCATCGTAGCAGATGAAACTGGAGTTGCCGTTTCGTCTCGCGGTCGTTGCAAGTTTCAACAATTCCAGAGAAATATCAATCCCGATAACGTCGTGTCCATGTGCAGCAAGTAAATTCGATATGTTTCCGGAGCCGCAGCCAAAGTCCAGGACATTTACAGAAAAGCCCGTTTGGTTGATCAGCTTGAGGAAAACCTCATCCCTTAGCCACTTGATGTACCTGTTCTTGTGCCCCCATTTGTCATTGGGATCTATAACCGCTGCATCTGCGCCAAAATCAGCCATTTGATTCCAGAATTTACGTTGGTCTTTCATGACAGATACAGTCCTTTCCAGAGCGGTCCAGGCAGGTTAAAAGGTTTATAAAAACAGGTATTGACGCCCTTTTCATCTCAGAAAGCGATGCAATTTTTCCGCCACCTTGAAAGCCGCGTAAAAGGGCCGGTTCAGGGGTACGGTCAAGGTTTTGTGCTCCCTTGTTTCAGCCCCCCACTTTTCCTTGTAGCGCACCAGCGATGGCTGTGACCTGGGCGATGTCATTAGATTAAATTGATGTGCCCCCACCTTTTTCGACCATTCAATCGCCTGATGCACCAGCAGATCTGACGGACTCTGGCGCCGGAATTCCGGCGCGGTACCTCCATGCAGGTAGTACGCCGAGTACATATGCATGCAGACAACGAGAAATCCAGCAAGCTTGCCACCCTTTAGTGCGGTCAGGCAGAGAACATTCGGGTTGTGAGCGGACAGGGCAATCAGGGAAGTAAAATACCTGGCATTGTAGCGCAGGGATCCTCCATGGGATTTCACGGTTGCCTGGTAGATATTGAACAGAGTCCGACCGTCCGAAGGGGTCTCAGTCTTATGTATCTGGAAGCCCGCTTTTTGAACCTTTTTCAAATCACGCCGCAATTTTTTAGAGACAGATGCGAGCTCCCAGTCCTGCAAGTCCAGGATTGCCGTCTCGGGTTGCGATTGACCGGGATAATCGAGAGCGCTGTCGTTGGTGAAGGCGCTTACGGGAATGCGCAGACAGTGAGGCATTAGCGCTGAGGGTCCTGCACACAGTTCATGTACGGTATCCATGGTGATGGTATGAAGGTCAGGGAAATTGCCTGTCGGGAAGCCAAGGTATCCAATTTTAAATGGGCCTGCTTTGAAGACAGTGATGGTCAGGCCGCTGTTCGTATCAGGATTCCAGCTGTACACAGCCTTGCAATTGAATGCAGATTCAAGAACAGACTGCCATTCTGCGCTATGTATAAACGCATTATTGTTTTTGCAGTAATCGACCCAGTCATGCCTGGGTGTTGTGCTGTATGTATACATATGCGCCCGTTGTTCGCGCTGGATTTACGTGTTGCGATCGCCGAAGGATCCAGACAGAAAACTGTCTACAATTTCCGGAATGCTGAAATCCTTGCGGGCACGTTGCAGGCCATCATTGAAATCCGCCGGTCTCTTCGCGAGTGCGGATTTTATAGCATCGGCGAGTGCCGCAGAAGAAGCATCCCCGGCCAGAAAACCAAAACGGTAATCTTCAAACAGACGTGGCAGATCACCGACCGGAGTGGCGATAAGGGGTGTTCCGATTTTTGCGGCATCCGAAAAAATGACCGGTATGCTCTCGATCCTCGAAGGCAGCACAAGGTAGTCTGTCCACCCGATCAATGCTGCAGCTCCGGCTTTGTCGAGGTAGCCTCCGACGGTTATTTCTCTCCCCGGATGTTTCAGATTGCTGATTTTCTCCATAACCAGGTCTTCCAGTGGGCCACCGCCGAATATCCGTACTTCGGAAATATTTTGCCAATCATTTTCGGAGAGCAGGTCCAATGCATCAAGCAAAATATCTATACCTTTGTTGGGGTGCCAGCGGCCGAGGAAAGCGAGTCGGTAAGGCGGGTTTTCCCTGGCCTCCGGAATCTTTTCAAACGCGATATTTCTTGTACTTGGAAGAAATTTGCATTTTCGACCACTGATCGCCTGTACCTCCTCGCCAAGTACATAGCCATCTGCATAGCAGCGGTAGGCGCTATTCAGTACACGGCGCAATCTGGAGCGGACCAGAGGGACCTTGCCCAGCGTCCATATGTCACTGCCCAGTGCCCATATGCTGTATGGCACTCCGTGCCGCCGCAACATAAGGTTGGCCCAATGACCACTGGGTAATGCCCATAGAGCAAAGATATGGTCGGGCCGGTCCTGTAGAGTCAGTTGCTCGATGGCCTGTTGGCCACGTCGCAGCGTCGTGATGATAGGCCACCAGTCCGATGCACACATTGGGCTAAGGAGCGACAGGGGTAACCTGGGGACAGAAAATTGCCGCACAGTTAGTTCGGTGTTGGTATTGACAGCATCCCGGCGCGCCGGCGCGACGACGGTCACTCTTGCTTTTGATGACAACGCTTTTGCAAAATCTTCGACAAATCCACCGGCTGCCTCACTGCCCGGGGTACCGTCCGGGTACGAGGTGGTGAGCAGAGCAATATGCGTCACGGGTTTTTAATCCAGATCATTCGATAGCCAAACGGCATCATGTCATCTTCCCTGCTTAAACGGGCGCCTGTCCACGCGAGCAGATTGATGGCCGGTATCAGGACAGGTAGAAGCAGCAGACTGATAGAAAGCACGTGTTTCTGCGCAATCCAGTTGAGTACTGTTTTGCTCAGGGCGATGTTTGCACTGAGTGCGGCGCTTTCCAGCGGGTGCCCTAACGCAGTTTCTTCTTTAACACTGAACCCATGTCTGCCGGCGGCCTCCAGTAGTCCGAACCGTGTCCAGCGATGAAAATCCAGCGGAACATCGTGCAGCGGGTAATGGAAGGGAACCTGTATCGCCAGGCTGCCTCCCGGCTTAAGCACCCGGTGGATTTCAGCCAGACAGCGATCCGGCTCTGGCAGGTGCTCCAGAACGTCCAGCAGTAAGGTGTGATCCAGGGACTGGCTTTTTAGAGGTAATGCCTGAGCATCGGCAAACACATCGGGCTGTGTCTCATACCACTCGGTGGAGGTGGCATAGTAGTCAATGCCAAGATAACTGGCCTGCGGGCCGAGGTACCTTTTGGGCCTGGCATCAGCACACCCTATATCTGCAACTATACCGTTCAGGTTGCTGCAGACGGTTTTTAAAGTGTGTTCATCGTGCCGCAGGGTTATCCACTGCGGGTGCAGGATGGTTTTTCCGATTAAATGCGATAGAGTCCGTGTTCTGGAGGCTGTAGTGCGGGAAGGTTTCTGCATCCGTTAACAAAATCAGGTATGGCTGTCAGGCGGGCGTCGTACGGTGCGGCGCATATCGTCATCAGCATTTTTATAGTGCAAAGAGGAAATCTGTTCCGAGACTATGCCGATTAAAAAGGTAAATAGTCCCGATAAAAACAAAATAGCGGACATATTGGTCAGCCGTTCCCAGAGTATATAGGTGTAGGTGTAGTACCCTGCGCTAAGCAGGAACAGAGTCAGGCTGATGGGAAGAAAGAACCGCATGGGCGAGAACAACGCGCCGATTTTCAGAATGATAACCAGAAATCGAATGCCATCCTTAAGCAGTTTGATGTGGCTTTTGCCTTCCCGTTGTCCCGCGAGAATTGGAATATACCCTACCGGCAGGCCGGAGCGGAAGAAGGCCATGGTACTCGTCGTGGGGTAAGAAAACCCGTTTGGCAGCAGGTAGAGAAATTTTCTGAAGTGACGCGTCCGTACTGCCCGGAATCCCGATGTCAGATCGTGAATTTTGTACCCGGTCATGATGGAAGCAAGACGGTTGTACAACGAATTGGCGATGCCCCTGCCAAGAGAGGCTTGCGATGTATCCTCGCGAGCACCTACCGCCATATCAAATCCCTGGTCGAGTTTGTCCAGCAATCGCTGGATATCTTCCGGGCGATGCTGACCGTCAGCATCCATGAATACTATGGTGGCAGTCTGTGCGGCACGGGCTCCGGATTTGATGGCTGCACCGTTGCCCATACTGTAGGGGTGGTTAATGAGGGTAACACCGTTTTCGACGCAGACCTCGGCGGTTGTGTCGGTGGAGCCATCGTTCACGACAATGACTCCGGCCTGTGGATAAAGTGACTTGAGCTTTTTTAAGAGCGGTCCGAGAGATGCTGCCTCGTTCCTGGCGGGTATGACTACATCGAATTCGCTATGCATGGTTGCTCGGGCATTGCTTGATCAGATTACAGGGAATCATAGCGTAAAGTTGGCTTAACGCCTAACGGGGCAATGCTGGAGCTGTTGGTACAGTTGCGGCTTCGGCATTTTCCTGTGCGGCTTTTATCAGTCGTTCCAGCCCGTCGATATCGCCTTTCCTCATGCCCTTAAGAAGGGGGTTTTTTACCCTTTCCTCCATGCCTCTGGCTTTGTACACGTAAGAGAGCGCCTCGTCGTACAGCCCGGCGCTCGACAGCCAGACCGCCTGAAGCAGGGGAATATCCAGAACAGCCATGTAGTCATT
>DRJH01000238.1 GCA_011052285.1 Gammaproteobacteria bacterium | reverse complement strand
TGCACCCTGTCGGACTGCTGTTTAGAATGTATCCAGTTTAATACAACATCGCAGCAAGCCTAATCAACCGAATCTAACCCAATAAGGAGATCTTCATGTCTCATACGCTGCCCGACTTACCTTATGCCAGGGATGCCTTGGCACCCGTGATTTCAGCCGAAACCATTGACTACCACTATGGCAAACACCATCAAGCCTATGTTACCAACCTCAATAATCTGATCACCGGTACCGAATTCGAACATTCTTCACTCGAAGAAATCATCTGCAGTGCTTCGGGTGGTCTATTCAACAATGCTGCACAAGTCTGGAATCACAGTTTCTATTGGCAGTGCCTGAGTCCCAACGGAGGGGGCGAAGCTGAAGCTGAGTTGGCCAGCGCATTGACCCAAAAATTTGGCTCTTTTACCGCATTTGTCGAACAAATGACCCAGTCGGCAGCGACCAATTTTGGCTCCGGATGGACTTGGCTGGTAAAAACAGCGGATGGTAACCTGGAAATCATCAATACCACCAACGCTGGCAACCCCCTGACAGACGGGAAAACGCCCCTGCTGGCGATTGACGTCTGGGAACATGCCTATTACATCGACTACCGTAACGCCCGCCCAAAATACCTGCAGGAAATTTGGAAATTGGTTAACTGGGCAGCAGTTGCAGCCAACTACACGGCCTGACCAACAAGCTCAGCTCCCAGGAGACTGTCACATATTGCGTTTGTTACCCTGACTTCGCTATAGTTGGGTTTTATTAACCTGCAGGAGGCGTCCGGCCTGGTCTGGACGCTTTTGTGTTTTATGAACCAGCAATATCTGATGCCCACTTATCGCCGGCTACCCGTAGCCTTCAGCCGGGGGCAGGGCGTATGGTTATGGGATAGTGAAGGCCGCAAATATCTCGATGCCTTGTCTGGCATCGCGGTGACCGGTTTGGGCCACTGCCATCCGGAAGTCAGTGCCGCAATCTGTCGACAGGCTAAAGCACTGATCCACACTTCCAACCTCTATCAAATCCCACTCCAACAGCAGCTGGCACAGAAATTGTGCACCGTGGCGGCCATGGAGCAGGCTTTCTTTTGTAATTCCGGGGCCGAGGCGGTGGAAACAGCAATCAAGCTGGCCCGTCTTTATGGCCACCAGCACAATCTCAATCAACCAACGATTGTGGTCATGGAGCAGTCCTTTCATGGACGCACTCTGGCAACCCTCTCAGCCACTGGAAATCCAAAGGTACAGCACGGCTTTGAACCACTGGTTACGGGTTTTGTTCGTGCTCCGTACCAAGATCTGGAAGTATTGCAACACCTGGCGGCGAACCGTAAGGATATCGCTGCCGTGCTGATCGAACCGGTACAGGGCGAAGGGGGCATTCACATCGCTTCCAAACGCTACCTGCAAGGCTTGCGACAACTGTGCACAGAGCAGGGTTGGTTGTTGATGTTTGATGAGATTCAGTGTGGTATCGCTCGCAGTGGACGCTGGTTTGCCAGCCAACACAGCAATGTACTCCCCGACGTCATGACCACGGCCAAAGGCTTGGGCAATGGTATGCCGATTGCTGCCTGCCTGAGCCGGGGACCGGCTCGTGATATATTGCAGCCCGGCAACCATGGCAGTACCTTCGGCGGTAATCCACTGGCCTGTGCTGCAGCACTGGCCACCTTGACGACCATGGAACAGCAGGATATCCCGGGCAGTGCTGCGATTATGGGAAATTGGCTGCTGCAAGCCTGTGAAAACCGACTATTGCCACTGGCGGTGGTCAGCAAGGTTCGTGGCTTGGGCATGATGCTGGGTATCGAGCTCGATCAACCCTGTGCTGAGCTGGTCACGATGGCGCTGGAGCGTCAGCTTTTAATCAATGTTACCGCCGGTAATGTCGTCCGTCTGCTACCACCGCTGATTCTCGAACAAGCACAGGCTGATCAGCTGATGGATATCCTGCAGACATTGTTGGAAGACTTTACCGCACCCTGAACGCAGGCCGTTCTAAATCCTGGAAGAATACCGATGAAACATTTTCTGACACTTGATGATATGACACCGAGCCAGCTGCAACAACTGCTCAGCCGTGCTATTGAACTCAAAGCCATGCAACAACGAGGTGAGCTGTACCGGCCTTTTATCGGCAAAACCCAGGTATTGATTTTCACCAAAGCCTCTACCCGAACACGAGTTTCTTTTGAAACCGGTTTTGGTCAATTCGGCGGCACTACGATTTTTCTGGCCCCGGACCACAGCCAGCTGGGTCGGGGTGAACCGGCCGCTGATACGGCCCGGGTCTTGTCCAGAATGGCTGACATTGTCGTTATCCGGACTGCCGAACATAACCAGCTCCTGGACTTCGCTAATCATGCCACCATCCCTGTCGTCAATGCACTAACCGATGATTTTCATCCCTGTCAGCTGCTCGCTGATATCATGACCTATGAAGAACACCGAGGCAGCATCCGGGGCCGACGCGTTACCTGGATTGGAGACGGTAACAATATGTGCCACTCCTGGATGAACGCTGCACGGTTGTTCGACTTCGAATTATCCATCGCCACACCCGCCGGCTATGCGCCCAAACCAGCACTAACACAACGTGACCCAGGGCGCTTTATCTTCAGCCAGGACCCGGATCAGGCCATTCTTAACAGCGACCTGGTGGTGACTGACACCTGGGCCAGCATGGGCCAGGAAGAGGAAAAAGCACGACGCCAACTTGCTTTTTCCCATTTCAAGGTCACCAAGGCGCGCATGAGCAAGGCAAAGCCTGAGGCCTTATTTATGCACTGCCTGCCTGCATATCGCGGCTTTGAAGTCGACGCAGCAGTGATTGATGGACCGCAGAGCGTGGTCTGGGATGAGGCCGGCAACCGACTACATGCACAAAAGGCCTTACTGGAATACCTCTTGGATGGGTTCATAGGTCTGTCTGAGAATAGCCTCCCGGAGCCGTTATCTGAGTCGCCATGAAAAAAAACCCAACCACCGAGGCTGCTACAGCGGTTCTGGATGTCAGCCATATTCGTTGTGACTACCAGGGCATGATGGCAGTTCAGAATCTGTCGCTGCATCTGGAAAAAGGCACAATTGCCTGCCTGCTGGGTGCCAGTGGCTGTGGAAAAACCACGACATTGCGTGCTATCGCCGGCTTTGAACCCTTGGTTGCTGGCACGATTCGACTCAATGGCAAGGTGATTTCCAAACCTGGTTACCGGTTGGCTCCAGAACGGCGACAAATGACCATGGTATTTCAGGATTACGCATTATTCCCACACTGGAGTATTGGTGACAACATCGCTGCCGGGATCCGTCACCTCTCCTCCGGCAAACGCCACCAAGCTGTACACGAGTTGCTGCAACGAATTGGGCTTGACACATTCAAGGATCGCTATCCGCATGAATTGTCCGGTGGCCAACAACAACGGGTCGCGCTCGCCCGGGCACTGGCACCCAGGCCCGGGCTATTGTTAATGGATGAGCCCTTTTCCAGTCTTGATGCACAATTACGGGTGCAACTTGGCCAGCAGATCCGCGATCTATTGCAAGCACAGGACGCCACCTGCTTGCTGGTTACTCATGATCAGGCTGATGCCTTCGCCTTGAGTGATCAGGTCGGCGTTATGTGCGAAGGCCAGATTCGGCAATGGGGGACACCCTATGCACTCTATCATGAACCGGTCGATCGCTTCGTTTCCCAATTCATCGGTGAAGGCAGCTTCATCAAGGGCAAATTACTCAGCCCCAGCTCAGCACATACCGTTCTGGGGAAAATTGAAGGGCAGTGCCATTACCCTTGGGCGATAGATAGTGCAGTGGACATTTTGATTCGCCCAGACGATGTGGTGATGGCGCCGGACTCACCGAAACTAGGCAAGATTCTGCGTAAAGCCTTCCGTGGTGCTCAGACACTGTACACCGTGGAGCTCGACGACGGCAGCAGGATACTGGTACAACTGCCCAGTCATGTAGACGCCAACCTCGGAGACAAGCTGCCGCTACGACTGCAGGCCGACCATCTCGTCGCCTTCGAGCACCTCAATTAAATTCGAGTCCAGATTAAAGCTCACAGAAATTTCTGCCATGACGCAAGCAGACGCCTGTCAAGCCAGCACGGCTGTTTGCAATCCACTGATCGCCTTTTTTTCCAACTGACGGATTCGTTCGGCGGAAACACCATACTGGTCCGCCAACTCGTGCAGGGTAGACTTGCGGTCGCTGAGCCAGCGCTGCTCGATAATATCGCGACTGCGTTCATCCAGTTTCAGCAAACCACGCTCAAGGGCCTCTTTGCGAACTGCAGCATTATCAGCATCAACCACCATACTTTCCGGATTCTGCGTCATGTCACCCAAGTAACCTGCCGGGGTGCTAGCTGCTCCTTCATTACTTGTGGGCACATCGAACGACACATCACCATGCTGCAGGCGCGATTCCATCTCCCGCACATCACTCTCAGGAACATCCAGTGAATCGGCCAGTGCCGTAATTTCACCGGGTTTCATCCAACCCAGTCTCGCCCGGCTTTTACGAAGATTGAAGAATAATTTGCGCTGAGACTTGGTGGTCGCAACTTTGACAATGCGCCAGTTCTTGACCACATATTCGTATATTTCAGCACGGATCCAATGCACAGCAAAGGATACCAGCCGCACATTCCGATCCGGATCATAGCGTTTTACCGCCTTCATTAAGCCGATATTGCCTTCTTGCACCAAGTCGCCCAAGGGCAAACCATAGCCCATGAACCCACGTGCGACTTTGACCACATAGCGCAAATGAGACACCACCAACTGACGGGCTGCATCAAGATCTCCCTGCTCGTGAAAACGAATCGCCAAATCCCTTTCTTCTTCCGCAGAAAGTAGCGGCACCGTATTTGCGGCACGCAAAAAACCTGCCATACTGGCACTTTCCGCTGCCTCGACAGGCAATGTCATCGCTGTAGTCATAACTTCAGTTGTCATGGCTCACCTCCGGGAATCCCGTTACACTTTCAGTCCTTACCCATGTCTTTGCTACCACAACATACCACCCTGTAGCAGAGACCGCATTTTAGCACTCATTTACTTAGAGTGCTAATACTATGTTTTGTTCCCAGCAGTTCCTGCTATTTTGCTCTCTAACGCGGTACACTTCGCAGATCAAGGTGCGTCCCCTTTCCACAGATTTCAAGCCCTTCTACTCATGACAATTATCTCACCGGAAATCGGGCAAAGACCATGTTTTTGAAGCCCGTCTACACCCTGCTGGCCAGTAACAGCCATTTTGCCTGCCGGGCACTTACCCGGTTATGCACTGCAGGAGTAGCCCCGTCTACGATTGCCTTGCCAGGTACTGTCCCCTCGGTACTGCCCATTCGCCATCGGTCGGCTGCAGGGACTGATATCATCAGTCTGGCCTTCAAATACCGGGTACCGTTGCTGGATTTGCCTCTGCAACAACCGGATGCCTGGCCCGCCATGCTGTCCATCGGTACTGACAGTTGCCTGTTATCGACTTGTTTCCCGGCACGGATACCGGGTAGCCTCTGGAAAACCACCGCCTGTTTTAATCTTCACCCCTCTTTATTGCCCGCCTATCGGGGGCCGACACCCTTGTTCTGGCAATTTCACCGTGGTGAACACCATACCGGCGTCACACTACACCGTGTCAATGCAGAATTTGACGGTGGTGATATTGTTTCGTTGAAAACGCTTGATCTAGCACCGGGAATAGCACTCAGAACCGTTGAAGCCAAGCTTGCATCCCTTGGTACAGAACTGTTCCTGACCCTACTACAAGACTTGCAATCCGCTAAAAGCCTGCCTTGTCGAGTGCAAGATCGGACACGAATCCAGTACAACC
>DRJH01000237.1 GCA_011052285.1 Gammaproteobacteria bacterium | reverse complement strand
TGGCGGTCGGCCTGGGCGCTGACGTCTGGGTGCTTGATCGCAGCATGGAGGCGCTGGATCGGCATTGGGTGCAGTTCGGACGCAACACTAATTCGGTATTTTCGACGGCTGATGCCCTTGAGCAGCATGTGCTGGAGGCCGATGTTGTGATCGGTGGGGTGCTGATTCCTGGGGATAAGGCACCAAAATTGGTGACTGCTGAAATGGTCAGCAATATGAAACCCGGGGCAGTAATCGTCGATGTTGCCATTGACCAGGGTGGCTGCTGTGAAACCTCAAAACCGACCACCCATGATAATCCAACCTACGTGATCGATAATGTGGTGCATTATTGTGTGGCCAACATGCCCGGCGGAGTGCCGCGAACCTCAACCTACGCACTTAATAATGCCACATTACCTTATTTATTGACATTGGCCGACAAGGGTTACCGGCAGGCGATGCTGGATGACGAACACCTCCGTAATGGCCTCAACGTATTCACCGGTAGGGTCACTTGTGAAGTTGTAGCACAAGATCTGGGCTATGATTATGTGCCTGCACTTGAGGCATTAAATTCCTGATCGGTACAAGGTTTTCCTGAATGTTGCCAGGAAGCTGTCCGAGAATAGGGGCTGTAGCGAGGGAAGGCGGATTGTTGCTCCTACAGGCGGCACACCTTTGCGCTCGTAGTGCTCGTGCCGTAGGTTCATGTTTGTTTTTTTAGTCAGATGAATATTTTGATCGAATGGCATCGAGTATTTTTCTGACCCTCCTGGCATTGGTGCCACCATCGGTGCCACTACCAAAACGGGAACTGGAACGCACATCAATACGACTCCCGTTTGGTCTATTGCCTTGGCTAATGCGTACCACAATGTCATCACTGTAACCGAACCAGAAGGTTTTTTCGGTGGCTTCAATACGACCATTTTCAGGGTCCATATCGAATATTTTCCATCCGGTATCAACGATAGCCTGTTTGGCCAGGGCGAAGGCCCTGGCCGTGGCAATTGGCAGGAACAGGGGTTTGATGTCCGGGTACGCTTGTTGTTGCATGGCAGCTTCTTTGGAACCACCATACAAGTTTGAATTCGGCGCCACCCAGAAATCCGGGGCATCCACAACATCGGTGCTGATGTCATGAATGGGTGGCAGCGTATTCTTGGCGTTATGCCAGTATTGTAAAAATAACAGCACGGGCACCATGATCAGTAAACCTAATAGGCTGGGTAGCATGCCGCTATGGCTCCTGATGGCCACCAATAAACCTGCCAGACACACCGCGGTGGCCACTAAACCACCATAGCCGGCCCAGGTCAATACCTCGACAGCACCACCATAACCCCACCAGCCGCTACGGTTACCAATTGGTGACAGTACGGCTGTAACTACAGACGCAATCACCAGGGCGATTCCAACACGGGCAAATTTATTGCTTGTAGGCATACCGCTCAATCAAGGTTACGAACTCCGGACACTGTTAGTTTTGCGCAGTCGACTCTAATGCCATGGTAATACTACCGTGGTATGGCGCTCCCTAGGAGAATCGAACTCCTGTTACCGGCGTGAGAGGCCGGTGTCCTAACCGCTAGACGAAGGGAGCACGGAACAGAGCCGCCATTGGGGGCTATCCTTTCGCGGCCGGTATGGTATCATATTCGACATAGATTGCTCCATGTTCATGTATGCGAAAGCTGCAGTTTCTGGGTGGGGGTGAAGATGGGTATGGTTGACAGACCATGGGTTAGCTTGCAATCTGAGGGGCGTGTTGCATAACAGATGTTGCGCACACGTATAAGGGTTCAGGTGATCGAGGCAGCGTGCATCGGCAGCGTTTCGAAGCTTGGCGACCATCGTCGGAACTGAATTTGGCGATAGACCGTTATTTTGATGCCATCGGGTATCTGGTTGTGACAATAAGGCCTAACTCTACCGCACACTTGTGCATCGTTGGTAGAGGGCGTGGCCATGCTGAGCCCATATGTCATTCCCATGGATTCAGGCCTACGGATAAGGAATATAGGGAATACCGAGGCCTTAACGGTACCAGTGGATGATGTTTAGCTTCCGACTTAGAGGACAGAAATTCGAATGGAAAAAATGTCAGAACAGACATTAGTTGAAACTGAGGAGGTTATCGAACCAACTCAATACGGTAATAAGCAGCACAATATTCAGAAAAATCAGATTAGTGTCAATGCATTAAAGGTATGTAGTGGATTACGCGAAGCGGGCTATGAGGCATTGTTGGTCGGCGGTTGTGTGCGTGATTTATTGTTGGAACGTGAGCCGAAAGATTTTGATGTAGCAACGGATGCTCATCCTGAAGAAGTAAAAAAAGTTTTTCGTCAAACCCGTCTGATCGGTCGTCGTTTTCGATTGGCACATGTTCGTTTTGGTCGTGAAATCATTGAGGTGGCAACCTATCGTGGTCAGTATGACGATGACGATGAGGATGATGATGAAGATATGGTGGTCACGGCACAAGAGCCGGAGACTATCCAGGACGGCCAGGCCACTGAACATAGTGTAGCCGAATATGGCATGATATTACGTGATAATGTATATGGTAATCAGCCTGAAGATGCACTGCGCCGTGATTTTTCCATGAATGCTTTATATTACGATCCGGCCTCAGAAGTGGTGATTGATTATACCGGTGGAGTTGAGGATATACAGGCTCGCATCATTCGTGTAATCGGTGACTCGCAACGGCGTTTTCGTGAAGACCCGGTACGGATGTTACGTGCTGTTCGTTTTGCTGCCAAGCTGGGGTTTGTTCTGGAACCTGAGAGCTTAAGCCTGTTACCAAAATTATCCCACCTTCTTGCATATGTTTCACCCGCACGTTTGTTCGATGAGGTCCTGAAGCTGTTTCATAGCGGTGCCGCGGTAACAACCTTTTCCATGCTGAGGAAAAATGGTTTGCTGCAGTTTTTATTACCCTTGAGTGAAGAAGCCCTGGATATATTCGAGGCACGTGATCCGGATTATCGATCTATTATCATTACTGCTCTGGCCAATACCGATAAACGAGTAAAACAGGGCAAGCCGGTGATTCCAGCCTTCCTATTTGCTGCTCTGTTATAGGAGTCGTTGTGTATATTGCGACGCGATGCTGAAGATCGTGGTATGACCGCACTGGACGCATTCAGCAAGGCGGAAGATAGCGTTTTATCTGAACAGTGCCAATGTACGGTGATTCCACGTAGAGTATCCGGGCCGGTACGGGAAATCTGGGGAATGCAGCGCAAACTGGAACAACGTAGACCCAATCAGGTCCGGAGTTTGTATCAAGACAAACGCTTTCGCGCAGCGTACGATTTTATGCAACTTCGAGCCAACATCGGTGAGCTTGATCAAAGCCATGTCGACTGGTGGGATCGTTGGCAATCAGCCGATGAGGAACAGCGTTCGGCGATGTGCCGGGAAAGTGGCAGTGGACAACGTGCCGAACATAAACCTAATAAAAATCGTGGGAACAAAGGCAGACCACGTCGATCACGAACCCGCTCCCGCTACCGATCCCGTAGCAAGCAACAGGGCACCAGTAACTGAGTACTGGAGATGCGACACCAGGCGGCTATCGCCTATCTTGGATTGGGCTCCAATCTGTGTATACCAGAGCGGCAAATAGGGCTGGCCTTACGGGAGATATCGTTACTGCCACGACTACAGCTGCAACAGGTTTCACGGTTTGTGTGTTCCGCACCGCAAGGAGGCGTGCAGTCACAGCCCGACTTTGTGAATGCAGTCTGCAAAATTACCACAACTCTGACAGCCCACACCCTGTTGCAGGAGTTACTCGTGCTTGAGAAGCAGCTCGGGCGGGTTCGATTGCTGCAGGATGGGCCCAGAGTGATCGACCTGGATTTATTACTTTATGGTGATGTCGTCATACAAGAGCAGGGTTTGATTGTGCCTCATCCACGCCTGTACCAACGTCGTTTTGTTCTCGAACCGCTGCTCGATATTACCCCCACTGTCGTGATTCCCGGGCACGGTCCGGCTACTGCATTGTTGCCTGCCTGTTTAGGTCAGCGTCTGGAGTGGTTGTCGACAGAACCTGAGCGAGAAGTGATCTGAAGTGGCACAATTTTTCTCCATCCATCCTCGAAATCCACAGCAGCGTCTACTACGCAGAGCAGTAGAGATTCTGCACGATGGTGGTATTATCGCTTATCCTACGGACTCATGCTACGCCTTGGGTTGCCTGCTGGGCTCGAAAGTAGCGCTGGATCGTTTGCGTAAGATTAGACGTTTGAATGAAAATCATAATTTTAGCTTGGTTTGTCGAAATCTGGCTGAAGTTAGCCCATATGTAAAAATTAGCAACCAGTCCTATCGGTTATTACGCAGCTGTACGCCGGGGCCCTATACCTTTATTCTTCCGGCAACACGTGAAGTACCTCGACACTTGAAGACGGCGAAGCGCAAGACGATTGGAATTCGAATTCCGAGTTCTGAGCTGGTGCAGCAATTACTGGGGGTGTTGGGAGAGCCGCTCAACAGCACTACGTTACTGTTGCCCGGTCATCTACGGCCATTGAATAACCCGGAAGAGATCCGTCAGCAGTTGGAAAGTGAACTCGAACTGGTGATAGACGGTGGTTTCTGTGGTATTGAACCCAGCACAGTTATTGATTTGAGTACAGCTACACCGCAGGTATTGCGACAGGGCAGGGGCCCGGTTGAGCAAGTGTTTGGACAATTTCGCTAGGAGATTATTACGTTATGAGTGTACCTGGTCAACAGATGAGGGTTGTGTCGGGGATGCGACCCACTGGAAGATTGCATTTGGGCCACTACCATGGGGTGCTAAAAAATTGGGTTAAATTACAACAAGAATATGAATGTTTCTTTTTTGTTGCCGACTGGCATGCTCTGACCACGCATTACGATGATCCTAAATCTCTGAATGAACATGTTTGGGATATGGTGATCGACTGGTTGGCGTGCGGTGTTGATCCGGGACGGGCTACCTTGTTTATTCAGTCCCAGGTACCCCAGCATGCCGAACTGAATCTGTTACTGTCGATGATAACGCCTCTGAGTTGGCTGGAACGTGTACCTTCTTATAAGGATCAGCAGGAAAAGCTTAAGGAGAGAGAGTTGGCTACCCACGGGTTTCTTGGTTATCCGGTGCTTCAGGCCGCAGATATCCTCATGTATCAGGCCAGTATGGTCCCGGTCGGAGAGGATCAGGTCCCACACATCGAATTAACCCGGGAAATCGCACGACGTTTCAACTATCTTTATGGGCGAGAAGAGGGGTACGAAGAAAAAGCCGAACGGGCGATTCAAAAAATGGGTAAAAAAGCAGCCAGGCTGTACCGGCAGCTTCGCACCGCCTATACCGAGCAAGGTGACAGCGAGGCGATTGAGCGTGCCCATGCACTACTCGACGCACAACATAATATCACCCTGGGTGATCGGGAACGCCTCTACGGCTATCTGGAGGGAGGAGGTCGTATCATTCTACAGGAGCCGGATGCACGGTTGACCCAAAGCCCCAAATTACCGGGTCTTGATGGTCAGAAAATGTCCAAATCTTATGGTAATGCCATTGCCTTGCGTGATGATCCGGATCGGGTCACCAAAGCATTACGGGCCATGCCCACTGATCCGGCACGGGTAAGGCGCAATGATCCGGGAAATCCGGAAAAATGTCCTGTCTGGCAATTGCATGAAGTGTATTCCCTCCCGAATACCAAAGCGTGGGTGATCGAAGGGTGCACCACAGCGGGGATTGGTTGCCTGGATTGCAAGCAGTCATTGATCGAGGTCATTATTGCTGAACAGCACGAGAATCACCGCCGGGCCAAAGAATATTCGGCCGATCCCACTCTGGTACGCAATATCATTGCCGATGGCTGTGAACGTGCCCGGGAAGTTGCCGAAGATACGATGGAGGAGGTGCGGCATTGTGTTGGTACAGATTACTATTAACGGGTTATTGGAAAATGCTCATGTACGCACCCGTACACTGCACTTTTACTCGGTTTATTACCTTGCCTCGCACTCACCTGAGACTTTTTCAACAACCTGTTAAGGTGGGATGCCATCCGTACAGCAAGCGTCGAGTCTTCTTGTGAAGCAACAAATCGAAATCCCCGTATCCATAGGCCCGGGTATCAAGGCAAAGGTTGCCGGCAAGGTGCTAAACCAACTACCGGAAGATCTGTATATTCCACCACAGGCGTTGGAGATTTTTCTGGACACCTTTGAGGGGCCACTGGATTTACTGTTATACCTGATACGACGCCATAATCTGGATATTCTGGATATTCCTGTGGCTGAAATTACCCGCCAATATATGGAATATGTTGAGCTGATGAAGACCCTGCGACTGGATTTGGCAGCAGAATATCTGGTCATGGCGGCCATGTTGGCTGAAATTAAATCCCGAATGTTGCTACCCAGTCCCGTCGCCAGTGAAGAGACGTTGGAGGAAGATCCCAGGCAGGCATTAGTTCGGCGCTTACAACAGTACGAGCGAATTCGCGAAGCTGCGGCACAGATGGATGAGCGTCCCAGACAGGGTAGGGATTTCTTCGTACTGGCAGTGCCAAAACATGATCCAACGCCTCCGCGACGTTTGCCACAGGTGCAGCTGAACCAACTTCGTGATGCTATGCGTAGTATCCTGGCCAATTCTTTACATCAGCAAAGTTTTCGGGTAGGTATCGAATCACTGTCTGTGCGTGAGCGGATGACACGGATTCTCAGGCTGTTGCAGGATCAGGGTTTTCTGCGGCTTGATCAATTGTTTGAGTCAACCGAAGGTCGTACCGGCCTGGTGGTTAGTTTTGTCGCTATATTGGAACTACTCAGGGACCAGACAGTCAGCGTGGTCCAGGAGAGCCATTTTTCAACCATCAATGTACAGTCTCGTGGAGCAGGTTAGTGGAAAGTATTACCCTCAAGAATATCCTCGAAGCCGCACTCTTGACTGCTGATGAACCTTTGGCTATTGAGCGATTGCAAAAGCTTTTTACCGAACAGGAACGGCCAGCAAAAAATGAGATTCAGGAAATTCTGACCGAATTGATGGCAGATTATCAAGATCGAGGCGTGGAGTTGGTACAACGCGGAGACCGCTTTCACTACCAGTCCAGGGTACAATTGGCACCCTGGCTGCGGCGCATGACAGAGGGTAGAGCACCACGTTATTCACGTGCCTTGTTGGAAACGTTGGCCATTATTGCCTATCATCAACCGGTCAGCCGTGGTGATATTGAGGAAATCCGTGGTGTCAGTGTCAGTTCCGAGACGATTCGAACCCTGCTGCAGCGTGACTGGATCCAGCAAATCGGCTATCGAGATGTTCCGGGTCGACCGGGATTATTCGGCACAACACAAGGGTTTCTGGCCTATTTTGGATTGACTTCATTGCAGGAATTGCCGCAACTTCGGGAGCCGCGTGACCCTGAAGAAATTGCTCTTGAGCTTAATTTGCGAACCCACGATGTCAGTATAGATATCGGGACTGCGGTACCATCGGCTGTTGACGGAGCGATGGATGAAAAAAATGCCGCACTCTAGCACAAGCCGGGCGACTGCCAAAACCCCGGTCAGGCACAGCATAGTGGGCCATGCCGATACCACGGAACGTGGTGAGCGGTTACAAAAAATACTTGCTGCCCGTGGGCTTGGCTCACGGCGCGAGATTGAACGCTGGATTGGTGAGGGTCGTATTCGGGTTAACGGGCAACTTGCCAAGCCAGGATTGCGAGTAACCGTTCATGACCGTATCGAACTCGACCAACGACCGCTAACAGCATTGCAAAACACCCGTAGACGTGTATTGCTTTACCACAAAGCCGTGGGTCAAATTTGCAGTCGCGATG